>QKGK01000262.1 GCA_003250455.1 Chloroflexota bacterium
GTAGTGCCTGACCGGGCATGACCCAGGATAAAATATTTTTCCATGGGGAAAAATTCCTTCACCTCTGCCACTTCTTCCGCTGTGATCGGCGGAATTTGGCGGACTCCCCAATGTCTGGTCCTGCCAGTTTGCAGCACCTGCCAGGTCAAACTCAAGCGTTTAAAAATTCTATTCATCATCGGTCAAGATCAATCCTTCAATATCGCAAAGATATAAATTTACTCCTGGTTGCGAGGCAAACTCTAATCAACGTTCCTCTTTAACAGGTCATAGACTATCCGGCGAGTTTGCCAATATCCAGCAAGCAAATAGTCGCCCAATTTCCGTGGTGAGGTCTCTGTATATCCCAAACGATCCCGGTACTTCGCAGTGATCAACTGAATCAGGGCGGCTTCCCGTTCAGTGAGTATCTGGTTCCACCGCCCCACTGGGGAATCACTGATCACTTCGAACTTTTCTTCAAACATGGAATTTCCGCCCCAGCTTTTACCCGCCCGGCTGGGCTTGCGCAGTGTCGGGTCGTCTTCGATCCCTAAAAATTGGCGAATCTGTGCCAGTGTTTCCTCCTGCGCGCTCACCAGGTCCTCAAAGCGCAGGATCATATACCTGTTTGCTCCGAACTTTTGCTGGTTGGCATACCCGGCTGATGTGGAACGCACCCAATTGACCGAGAATTTTTCCGGGGTCCAATGTGTTTGTTTCCGTTTATACGAAGCAAAATTATCGCAGGGGCCGCGCACAATATGGATGCAGCGCGCATCAGGCCACCACTTGTATATTTGATTGGCAAAATACTCATTGTAAGGCGTTTTCTCAACCCACCATTTTACATTTTCCAGGTCATACCCGGCTGCCTCGCCATACGCCAACACCGCCGTACTGAGCCAGTCCCCTGCAGCGCGGATTTCTCCAGCCTGATTGGCATTGGCTAACTTGTCTGCAATACGGTCAAATGAAAACTCGGTATAGTTCCGGTCAGGGAAACCAGCCTGGTTTGCGGGCGGGTTCTCCTGATTCCAGGCAAAGATATGGATCAAATTTTGTTTGGCCAATTCCAGCGCGGGCACGCTTCCTTCTTTAAATTGCGGAAGGAACCTGCGGAAGAAAGAACTCTCTTCCGGATACACTACCAGTTGAGGATGGGAATCCAATAAGTTCCGCATTAAACTGGTACCCGATTTCGGATGCCCACATATAAACACAGGGTAATTTTTCAGATCCGTCATCCTTGCCTCACATTGTACAGAAGGTCATACAGCTTCCCATAAACCCATTTGAGCATGCGTCGCATGCGTGGAATTTTAAACAGCCAGTGCCGTTTTTCCCGCTGAGCAGAAACACTGCCCGTCACCTGCATGCCCATTTGGGCCGCTTCCACCGCCAGTTCCGGGGAAACCAGGTTGCCGATATGGCGAGTGGTTCGCTGGGTGGTCGAAAGCCGCAGTAGTCCCTGCGCGTCTACAGCCGCCTCAAGTTCCACCATGTGACCCATCAGCTTGCCTGTCCAGCTTTCCGGCATGGCCTTCAGCAGCACCTCACGGCGGGCCAGGTACTGGTAATGGTTGGCCGCCGGGTATGCGCGGACACCCTGATACTCCCACAGGGCGTCCTGCTGACCGGCTGTGTCTGCCAGATGCTGGTCGGCTTCCCGCCCGGTGCTGGCTGCCCAGTCACGCTCCCAGTCATCGGGGATCCAGTGGCTCTCGGAGATCTGCAAGCCTTCCAGGGGGTTGGCGATAAACGCCTGGTTGGAGCTCTGCGCATGGCGAGCCGCATCGCGTACCGGTGCGCCGCTGATCAACCCGGCCTGCGGGAAAGCGTTAGCTATCTCCAGGTGCGCTTCCAGCCAGCCCGGGTAAAAGAGGATATCGTCATCCGCATAGGCGATCCACTCGCCCGGCGCAGCGTTGAACATCACCTGCAGCGCGCCGATCTTGCCCAAGTTCCGGGCGGACAGCAGCAGGAAGTCGATCGAGCCGCTGGCATGCAGGCCGCGCAGATAATCCACCACTTCCGCGCTGCTGCCATTGTCAAAGACCATCAGATCGTAAGGCGTTGCGGTGTTCGTCAGGATGCTCTCCAGGCACATCCGCAGCACATCCAGGCGGTGACGGTAGTACCCTGCCTGCTCCGGGATGTAGGTAAGCACACAAACAGTCACCGGCGCTGGCTGGAAATCGGTGGTCTTTCCCCTGGCGGGGCTGATCCCTAGTCTTGCCATTTCTGCAGCCTCTTGCGGGTTCTTTTCGTGATGACATACAGCCGGTTGCGCACCTTGCCGGCGCTGCCCTTGGGCTGAAGCAAGCGTTCTGCCTTACGTACCAACCGGAACCAGGTGAGCTGCTTTCGCCGGGCCTGGCCGTCCACCAGAATATTGTCTATATCGATGAGATTATCCATCTTATGCTCGCCGCCGCCCAACGTCACGTTCTGCTCGCTCTCCGGCAGGCGGTAATGGATCTTCCCGCCGGGCAAATGGCCGTAATCGTGGTTCTGGTGGATGATGGTGATGTCGGCGGTGGCGTCCAGCACCTTCCAGGGCTGGCGGCGGGCGTGGTAGATCATCCAGTTGTCCCAGCCGGCCCGGCCAATGGTGAAGTCTGGCACCTCCTGGTAGACCGGGCGCGAGAAGATGAAATAATCGCTCCCTGCCGGGTTGTGCAGCCTGCCGCGGGTATGGGAATCCGCCAGCAGGCGTTCCTGCCACCCCTCGGAAAATTCCAGCAGACCGGTCACGTCCAGGTCCCAGCGCTGTCCGACCAGCACAAACTTCTCCCACTGCCGGTGGGCCAGGCGGGCTGCCTGCAAAAAGTCCGCAAAGAGGAGGATATCCGCATTGACGATCGCCAGCACCGGGGCGTCGGAGTGCTTGCGGGCGAGGGTGAACATATCCCCAATATAGGGCACGCCCTTATCATTGGTAGCCACCTCCGGTACGTGCAGCAGCCCCCATTCTGCGGCCAGGGTGTCCACCCCGGTATCCGTGCCCATCAGGATCACCTGCACACCCTCACCCAGGCGCATCCATGACTGAATGGCGTTGCGCTGGATGGCCGCAATATGCGGGTCCGTAAAAGGTTTGGGGGCGGTAAAGATCGTCAGCTCGGTCATTTTCGCTCGTCGACCTCACGATAATCTTTGTGCCGCACCCCGGCGTTGATCTCGGTCAGTTCGGGATGCTGGCGCACCAGCTCGGCTACTTCCAGCCAGCTGAAATCGTCCCGCCCGCGGAAGTACGCCACGATCTGGCGCAGCATCGCCAGGTCTTCGGGGGTATCCACCGTCCAGCGCAGGTGGCCGAGGTTGGGCTCGTGCGTAATATGCAGGATATTGAAGCGCTCCGGGTGCTCGTAGAAAAAGGGCATCACGTGTTCGCGCTGGTGCTGTGCTTTAGCTTCCTTCCACACCGTTTCCAGCCCCTCAAACCAGCAGAATTCCGCATCCAGCCCGATCGGGATCGTGCGGGTGTACGGGGGGGGCAGGCGGTTGGCGGCAAAATCAAGTTTGGGGTCGGCGTTTAAAAATGTACGCAGGTTGTCGTCCAGCATAGCCGGGTCGATGAAGGGGCAGTCCGCCGTCAGGCGCACGACCACATCAGCCTGGTGCTGCTTGGCGGCCTGGTAGTAGCGGTCGAGCACGTCCTGCATGCTGCCGCGCACGAACGCCACCCCCTGCTGCTGGCACCAGTCCGCCACCGGGTCGTCGCTGGGATCGGTGGTCGTGGCGATCACCACCTCGTCGATCAGCTCCGAGCGGCGGGTGCGGGCGACCATCCAGCCCAATACCGGCTGGTGACCGAGTTCTTTCAGCACCTTGCCGGGCAGGCGGCTGGCGGCCATGCGGGCCTGGATAATGGCGACGATCTTTGGTGACTTGCTCATTTTAATCTTTCTTCCACTGCCATCTTGTATGCAATCTGTAATTGATCGAAATTCTTTTTCC
Source organism: Chloroflexota bacterium (assembly GCA_003250455.1). GTDB lineage: Bacteria > Chloroflexota > Anaerolineae > Anaerolineales > UBA11579 > UBA11579. The sequence continues at coordinate 3,943 of QKGK01000262.1, forward strand.
AGTCGGCACGCGCTTCGGCCAGCTGACGAGCCTGCCGGCGCATCCCTGCCAACTGTTCTTTTTGTCTATACGCATCTACAATCCCCTGCGCCAGGGCATCCGCATCTCCGTCCGGGAACAGCCACCCCGCCCCGGAGCCGTCGATCCACTCCCGGTTGCCGGGGATGTCCGAGACCAGCGCCGGCAGCCCGGATGCCAGTGCCTCCATCAGCGAGACGGAAGAGCCGTCACTGTGTGAGGCGCTGATATACAAATCGGCGGCCCGGTAATAATCGGGCAGTTTTTCCTGCGGCACCTGCCCGGCAAACTGCACCCGGTCATTGACCGGCATCAGCAGCCTGCGGATCTCCGGGGCCAGCGAGCCGTTCCCCAGCAGGAACAGGCGCAGTTCCGGGATCTCCCGGGAAGCCTGCACAAACGCTTTTGCCAGCACATCCACCCCGTAGACCGGCTCCCACGAGCGGGTGTGCATCAGCACAAAAGCATCCGCCCAACCGGCCCGCTCCCGCAGTTCGCTCACGCCTTCCCCCGGGGAGAAGCGTTCCAGGTCGATTCCCCACGGGAAAGTGACAATGTGGTCGTCCGGAAAGCCGAAAGAAATAGCCTTCTGCCGTACGGCATCGCAGTCGCCGAGGAACATATCCGTGTTCGCCAGGGTAAATTCGGTCAGCCGCCGCATCTGGTTATCGGATTCGGCGTCCACCAGCATGTCCGACCCCCATGACATGGTCACCAGCGGGTGGAAGCGCGTCTGGGCGGCCAGCCAGGCGCAGGTCTGCACCGGCCCGGCGTGGATTACATCCGGCTTGATCTGCTTAATGACCTTCCGCAGGCTTTCCAGCAGCGGGCGGAAGTTGTGGCGCTCGAAAGGTTCTTTCCCGCCCGCCCACCGCACCAGGGTCACGCCTTTGGGCAGGAGGCGGCTCTCCAGGGCATGGCCGCGCTGCTCGAGGCGCAGGTAGAACACCCGGTAGCCATTTTCTACCAGCGAGGCCATAAAACGGTGGTCGTGGGTCGTGTAATCGCGGGAAAAATACAGTACTTTCATCATCAGTCAGGGAAAACTCCCGCCTCCAGGTCCGTCCAGCGCAGGTCTTTGCCAAAGGGCATGTCCCTGCGGGCTTTCATTCCAATGACTTTATCCAGATCCCAGCTCATCAGCGCGCCGGGAGTCGCCGGGCGTAAGATTTCGACCATCTCGCTGGTGATCGTCTCACCAGCACTGATCGCCCGCGCCGCCCGCAGGCAGCGCCGCTGGACAACGTAGGTATCCTGCTCATTGTCGGCCACCCGCTTTTCCGGGGTACCCAGGGAGCGTTCCAAAATGCGCACCTGATCGACCATGTCGGCCCAGGTCTGCGGGTTGAGGGCAAACTTGTGGTCGGGGCCTTCGCGGTCGTTGCTGTCGGTGAAGTGCCGTTCGATCACGCGGGCGCCCATCGCCACCGCCCCAACCACCGGGGCCGGGCTGTGGGTGTGGTCGGAGAGGCCCAGCACCACATTCGGGAACATGGCCGCATAGGTCTTGAGCACGTTCAAATTCAGGTGGTCATAATTATCAGCGCTGGCGGTGTAGTTGGTGTTGCACTGGAAGAGCACGATCTCACCGGTGACCGCCTGCACCTTTTCCACGGCGTTGATCACTTCGCCCATTGTGCTGGCGCCGGTGGACATCAGGATCGGCTTGCCCTTCTTCGCCATGTAGACGATCGCTTCCGGCCAGGAGATCAGCCCGGAACCGGCCTTGTAGGCGGGCACATACGGCTCGAGCATATCGGTAGACTCGTCATCATACGGGGAGGAGAAGTAATGGATGCCCACCTTGTCACATTCCGCTTTGAGGATCGGCGTCCACTCAAAGGGAACCGAAGCGTCGGCGTAGACCTCGAAAACGGTCTTTTTCCATTCCGCCTGGTGAGAGACCTGCCCGCCCATAGCTTTAAAGCCGTAATCGGAGACGATCTTGGGGGCGCGGAAGTTCTGGAACTTGGCCGCGTCCGCCCCGGCCTCTTTCGCCAGCCGGATGAGCATCTTGGCCCGTTCCAGGTCGCCGTCGTGGTTGGCGGCAATGTCGGCGATGAAATAGGTTGGGTGGTTCAGGCCTATGGTTTTATCCAAAATTTTGATGTCCATCAATTTCTCCTAATCAAAAATCTCACTCTTATCATTGTCATTGCGAAGGAGCAAAGCATTAAAGAAGCTTTGGGACTGAAGCAATCTAAGAGGAAGTTGAAAATACCTCTGAGATTGCTTCAAGTGCTGCGCACTTTCGCAATGACACTACGCCACCAATCCTGCCAGCAGTTCAGGGTAGCCCTGCTGGTGCAGCTGGTAGAAACGTTCCAGCCCGCCCCGCACATCCGGCAGCGGACGGCCCAAAGCGGCGCTCAATTTGCCGGTATCCAGCGTCAGCAGCGGCGAACGCGCCGCCTTGAGGCCAAAATCGGCCACGGAGACTGGCTCAATTGCCGCCGGGTCAAAGCCAAATCGTTCGGCAATCGCCGCGCCAAAGGCATATTTGGTCATGCTCACCGGGCTGACCAGATGGTACAGACCGCTCAGCCTGCGCTCAAAAATGGCGGCAAATACCTCTGCCAGGTCGTTGACCAGGATCGGGCAGAAATGCACATCGGTAAAGCCTTTCAGCGGCTTACCGTC
>QKGK01000188.1 GCA_003250455.1 Chloroflexota bacterium
GGTCAATCAGGTCGCCTACCACTATCGGCATCCCGAAAATGGCAGCCACCCATACAAGGTGGCTGTTGTTGCAGTGGATCCCAGCAGTCCGTTCAGCGGTGGGGCAGTCCTGGGAGACCGCATCCGCATGGGGGCGCTTACCGGCGACCCGGGTGTGTTCATCCGTTCGATGGCTTCGCGTGGTTCTCTCGGGGGCCTTGCCAAGACCACAGCAGGCGTAGTGCAGGCCCTGGATGCCGCCGGATTTGAGATCATCCTGATCGAAACGGTTGGCGCTGGCCAGGCAGAGGTGGATATTGCCCGCCTGGCACACACTACCCTTGTGGTGGAAGCGCCCGGCCTGGGAGACGATATCCAGGCGATCAAAGCGGGCATCCTCGAAATTGCCGACATCCTGGTAGTCAACAAAGCGGACCGCCCCGGCCTGGAACAAACCGAACGCGCCTTGCGCAATATGCTACAGCTGGCACATCCCGGACGGCGCATTTTCCAGCATGAGGGAAGTGCTTTAGACGAAGTTAGTGAAGAGGAAGAGCCGCTTTGGGTGCCCCCCATCCAGCGCACCATCGCTACCGATGCAACCGGCGTGCCGGAACTGATCGAAAAGATCACCCTGCACCGCACCCACCTGGAGCAAACCGGCGACCTGCTCCGCAGGGAGCGCGCCCGGCTGGCTGCAGAACTGGACCTGCTGGTGGAAACTGAGCTGGTGCGTGCTTTCCGGGCCGGTTTGGCAGATGGACGGTATGCGACCGTGCTGGATCAAATTTTAGACCGCAGCCTTTCCCCGCAGCAAGCGGCTCTCGAACTGATCCGGGAGGGTACCCCGTGATCTTTGGAAAACGCATCCGCCTGACCTCCCCGGAACGGGAAGACATCCCCCTTTTTGTGGAGTGGCTGAACGACCCGGAAGTCCGGCAAGGGCTGGCAGTATTTTTACCCATGTCCAATGCCAAAGAAGAGCAATGGTTTGAGGATATGCTCAAGCGGCCTCCGGAAACCCACCCCCTGACGATTGAGGTCCGCGAGGGAACTGACTGGGTAAAGATCGGTAATCTTGGTTTTTTCGATATCCATCCGCGTGCACACAGTGCGGAAGTTGGCATCATGATCGGTAATAAAAATTACTGGAACAAGGGCTACGGCACCGAGGCAATGGAACTGCTCCTCAAACACGGCTTTGAAACGCTTAACCTTCACCGGATCATGCTGCATGTTTATGACTTCAACCCGCGGGCGATCCGCAGCTATCAAAAAGCCGGCTTCGTGGAAGAAGGACGCCTGCGAGAAAGTGTGTATAAGGACGGCAAATTTCACGATACGATTATAATGAGTGTGCTTAGAGATGAATGGGATGGCCGACAACAGGATGAGGAGCAAGGTTTTGAAAATGCGAAGTGATGTCAAAATTTATGGGGATATCAAAATATATGCGGGATCCGGGAATCCTCCGCTTGCTGAAAAGATTGCCGCGTATTTAGGCCACCAGCTGAGCGAACGCAGTATCATTCAGTTCCCCAATGAAAACATCATGGTGCAGTTAGGCGAAAGCGCCCGCGGCCAGGATGTTTATGTGATCCAGACCCTGAGCAGACCAGTGCACACCAACATCATGGAACTGCTTATCATGCTCCAAACTTTGCGGCTGGATTCTGCGGGACGGATCACTGCGGTGGTTCCCTATCTGACCTATGCACGTTCGGACAAAAAAGACCAGCCCCGGGTACCGATCACCGCCCGATTGATGGCTGATATGATCGAGGTGGCCGGTGCGGACCGCTACATGACCCTTGACCTGCACGCCGGTCAAATCCAGGGTTTCTTTTCCATCCCCGGGGATGTGCTCACCGCCTTCCATATCATCACAGACTATGTGGAAGAAAAGCTCCCCCGGATGAAAGACCCGGTAGTGGTCACCGCAGACCTCGGTTTTGCCAAAAAAGGCCGCAATTTCGCCAACGACCTGAATGTCCCCCTGGCGCTGATCGAAAAACGGCGTTCCAAACGCGGAGACAACACCGAAGCCCTCAATCTGGTCGGCAATGTCGATGGGCGGGATGTCATCCTGGTAGATGATGAGATAGATACCGCTGGTTCCGTATCGCAAGCTGTGACACTGCTGAAGAAAAACGGGGCGAACGATATCATCCTGACCTGCGTCCATCCGGTGCTATCTCACCCGGCGATAGACCGTCTGGAATCCCTGCCGTTAAAAGAGATCATTACAACCGATACGATCCTGATCCCAGACGAATATATCAAGCGGCTTGGCAGCCGGCTAACCATACTGTCCATTGCCCCCCTGCTGGGTGAAGTGATCCTGCGCGCCCACGAAGGCCGGAGCGTTGGAGAAATGTTCAACGAGTAGATGATGTAAGATGCCAGAACTGCCCGAAGTGGAAACCATTGCCCGGAACTTAAAAACCGGAAACCAGACAACACCCGGCATCGTGGGAATGACGATCACGGAGGCCGAGGTGTTTTGGGAGAAAACGGTGGCTGAAATGCCGCCTGCCATTTTCCGGCAGGCCATCCTGGGGCAATCCATCCAGGACATTGGACGCCGTGCAAAATATCTGGTGCTTACCCTGGACCAGGACACCCTGCTGGTCCACCTGCGCATGAGCGGCGACCTGCTGGTTGGGCCCAAAGAGGAAGCCCTGGCAGACCATGTCCGCCTTGCGCTCGAGCTGGACGATACCTGGCAGCTGGCCTTCAATAATCCCCGCAAATTTGGGCGCGTGTGGCTGCTGGAGGACCCCGCAGAAAAATTCAAACAGCTGGGCCCGGAGCCCTTCGACCCGGCATTGACCGGAGAGATCTTTTACCAGCGCATGCAAAACCGTAAACGGCAGATCAAACCGCTCCTGATGGACCAAAGTTTCATTGCCGGGTTGGGAAACATCTACACCGATGAAGCCCTGTTTCTATCCAGGATCCATCCGCTTACCAGGGCAGACCAGATCACCCTGGCCCAGGCTGGGAATCTGTTGGAAAATATCCGGCAGGTGCTGCAGGAAGGCATCACTCGCAACGGCGCCAGTATAGATTGGGTCTACCGCGGTGGAGATTTTCAGAATTATTTTCGAGTGTATCAGCGCACCGGGAAACCCTGCCCGGTATGCGGCACACCGATTGAACGAATTGTTGTCGGGCAGCGAGGAACCCATTTTTGCCCGGATTGCCAGGAGATTGGATAAAGGAGTACCTCATGGACGCCATCACTTATATCGTTGCACTTATGGTCGCCATCGTTTTTGGCTGGGTCGGCTACTTTCTGGGAAATTTTTTCCCGGTATTCGGCAAGGCTAAAAAGATCAAAGAGGCGAACCGCGCCACCGGTCGTTCAATGCTGGATATCAACCCGGTGAAGGATGGTGCAAAAAAAGCTTATAACTGGCTGATGGAACGGAATGTGGAGGAGCCCTCCGAAGGAGAAACTGCCGAACATTCGGAAACCCATACACCGCCCACACCAGCAATCGAAGCGCCTGCTGTAAACTATGTTGTCGATCATCCCAAACAGGTTGGCGATGATGCTCTCGTCCTCTGGCACGACCGGCTTAAGAAGAAAATGGTAGCCAAATTGGGAAATGATTTCATCGACCTGGATCATAGCCTATCCCCCAAACACCATGGGGCATTATCCATCCTGCTCATCGACCTACAGGAGAAAGTTGGGCTTTCGGCAGCATTACGCCGCGCGATCACCGATGAGACCGACAAGGTGCTGGCCGATAAAGAGCGCCAACAGCTGGTACCCGGTAAAGAAGAAGAACTGAAAGGCCCTTCGTTCAATCCCATCAAAGGATTCGTCAATTACATCAAGGCTGACATCCCCAAATTGGATGACCAGCCTGAAAGTATCCCGGACCAGATCAATGGAATCCTCCAGCATTTGATCAAGGACACGCCGCTGGAAAATAAAGGCATCTCGGTGACAGAATGGCCGAACCGCGGGGTTGTCTTTATCGTGGGGATTGAAATTTATGAGGATATCCACAAAATCCCCGATTCCGAGATTCGCCTGGCAATCCGAACCGCAGTAAAAGAGTGGGAAAAAACCCAGGCAGAAAAATCATAATAGATCAAATTATTCCCCCTGGGAGCCTGTTTTTAGACCAAATGACCGCCAGATTCAGCCTCCTCCAGCACTTCCAGGATAGCACCAACCAGCGCTCTCGCGGCCTGTTCGTTGAGTTCCACGGCTACACGCGCCCCCGGCCCTAAAGCTTCATTGACAAAATCAATATTCAAGGCGTGTTCATCTTCGATGTGGAACGGGTGGTCGTAGGAAACGTTGGCCTGATCGAGATGAAACCAGCCTTCCGTCCCTTTTCCGCTGCCCTCCACAGTCACTTTTTTCACGATCATCGTACACATAGAACCCTCCGATTACGCTGCCAAATTTTTAGCCAAAAATAAAAAGATCTTCTCCCACCCGTCGACTGCCTGCTGCTGCCGGTAATTTGGCCGGTGATAGTAGAAAAATCCATGCCCTGCGCCGGGGTACATATGGAATTGATAGTCCTTTCCATATTTTTTCAACGCCTCTTCGTGAATGGCGACCTGTTCAGGGGTAGGGCTGCGATCATCTTCACCAAAAAGCCCCAAAAGCGGGCACGAGAGATCTTTGGTGTAATCGATGGGCGCCACGGGGAATTTGTCATTGAGGTCAGAGTCAGCCATTACTACCCCGCCTCCCCAGCAGTCTACTGCCGCATCAACCCCTTCTACCCGGCAGGCGGACAGGTACGCAAGCCTGCCGCCGGAACAGGTACCAAACACACCTGCCTTACCGTTGAGGATCGGAAGCGAACGCAGATAGCGCACTGCCCCGGCAATATCACCGACTGCCTGGTCATCGGGGATACCCCCATTTCCCCGCACTTTGGCAGCCACATCCTCCGGTGTTCCATGCCCGGCACGGAAGTACAGGTTCGGTGAAATTGCGGCATATCCATGATGGGCAAACTTTCGCGTGGCTTCCCGGTACCATTCA
>QKGK01000440.1 GCA_003250455.1 Chloroflexota bacterium
CAGGTAGGCGGGAGCAAAGCGGGGGAAGTCCAGCAGGATCAGGTCGAAATCGCGCTTGGCATCTTTATAGTCGCCGGTGCCCATCTTGGCGAGGGCGATGTAGTAGCGGATGTCGAGGTCGGATTCGGTGGGGTCGGTGATGTTCCGGCGGGCTTCTTCCAGCAGGGCAAGCGCCAGCCCGTAGTCGCCGGCGTTGAGGCTGCGCAGGGCAGCAGCCAGGGATTCGTTATTGGGGTGCGGGGTGTTGACAAAGGGGGGCGTGGGCGTATATGTTTCTTCCACGCGGATGACCAGCGCGGTTGGCTTGACCGGGCCGCTTGGGGTCGGTACGCCGCCTTCCGGTGTGGCAGTGGGACGAGTGGTAACGGTTGGCCCGGCTGTCACCAGCGGCCTGAACGTGGCGGTGGGCTCTCCGCTGGCAAAGGAATTGCCGCCCTGGTAGAAGGGGTTGCCAAAGATGCCAAACAGCACCAGGCCCACGGCCACCACGCTGACGAGGATCAGGGCGATCATCTGGGCGGTAGGGATGCGGGTGAAGACCCGCTTTTTTGCCAGGTCTCCGTCTGCCCCGAAGATCTCGGCTTGCAGCTGCTCCCGCTCGTTGACCGGGCGGATGTGCGGCCGGGAATCGTCCGGCGGGCGTTTGCCCAGCATCACCAGGCCCTGGATGGCGGTCTGGTTGTCGGGGTCGGTCTTGAGCACATTCTCCAGGCAAAAGATGCGTTCCTTGCGGGAATCCACCACGGCGCTCATATAGAGCCAGTAGTCTACCCGGGTCTGGTCCTGGCGCAGCAGGCGGGTGAGCAGGTCTCTGGCACGGGCGCGCTGCCCGTTTTGTATTGCGCCGATGGCTTCCTGGAGGATGCGGTCTTCATTCATGAGTTTCACCTGTGGGTCTGTTAGCAGTTTAGCATAGCAATGGTATTCGGACAAGCAAGATTGGTTTGATAGTTAACTGGTTAGCTAGTTAGCTGGTTTGATAGTTATTAGTCAACAGTCTACAGTTGACAGTTATGTTTTTCAACTAGCTAACTACCCAACTACCCAACTAAGAACTATCTAACTAACTGGTGTATAATCCCAGCGTGCTGAAAAATACACGAATCTGGATTTTAATACTTCTGGCAGTCATGCTAGCGGCTTGTGGATCGGCGGAACCGCAGGAATCGGAGACACCCGGTACGCCAAACGGCATACCGTCCGCTACCCAACCCGGTCCGGCAATTACCCCCTATGTCACCAGTACGCCCGCCGAGATGCAAGGCCCAACTGCTACGCTGGCCCCGACGCCCACGCTGCCGCCCCTGCCAACCCCCACGCCTTTTGTGCACACCATTGTGGAAAACGACACCCTCAGCGGGATTGCCGCCTTTTACGGCGTGACCACTGAGGCGCTGATGACCGCCAACCCGGGAATTGACCCCAATTTCCTCTCGATTGGCGACCAGCTGATCATTCCGCTGCCGGTTACCGAGGTGGATGGCGAGGCGGTGACAGCCCAGGCGCAAACGCTCCCTCTGGAAACCGGCCCGGTGAGCTGCTACCGGCAGCGCTCGGAGGGGTGGTGGTGCTTCTTTGAGGTCAGTAACACGCTGGAGCAGCCTGCAGAGAATATCACCGCGCTGGTGCGGCTGTTCGATGCCAAACGCAAAGAGGTAGCCAGCCAGACGGCCTCCGCGCTGGTCAATGTGCTCCATCCGGGAGAGCACCTTGCACTGGCGGCGTACTTCCCGCCCTCGGTGGGCGCGTGGAGCGAAGCTCAGGGGCAGCTGCTGAGCGCAGCGGAAGCCAACCAGGTGGATACCCGTTATCTTTCGGTTATGCTGGGAGAATTTGAGACCATCCTGTTAAGTGAGGATGGCCTGGAAGTGAATGTGAACGGCAGCGTGCAGGTCCCCGCCGATGCGACCGTGGGGTATCTATGGGTGCTGGCGACAGCCTACGATGCCAGCGGAGCCGTAGTGGGCGTGCGCCGCTGGGAGGCCGCCCCGGCGCAGATCACTGCAGGGGAGGCGTTTTTCTCGTTTGATGTATCAAGTATGGAGAAGCCGATCGCCTGGGTGGACCTGCTGGCAGAATCCCGCGCCGAGCCGTAAAGGTTAACTCCCGCCGTTCGATCAGTTAACAATCCGGGCTTCAATATCCAGCTGTCCCATCGATTTGGCAACCGAAACCCGGTGGTGCCCATCGCGTACATAATAGTCATCCCCATTCTGCACAACTTCAATCGAGGGCAGCACTTCGCCTTTCCGGCGGGCAACCGCAATGTTGATCCACCGCTCGCGATTATGGCTGTTCAGGGGGCGGAACTCTGCATCGAAGTCCTTTTTGCGGCTTTCGGACCCGACGATCTTATCCAGCGGGATCATTTTTACGCCTGAGCTGTGTTTCATCGCGCTGGGCTGGCCTTCAAGTATACGCGAATTGCTGGACTTTCCGAAAAGCTTCGCCCAGAAATTTTTCGCCTTTGCTTTTTGATGCGCCTGGTCAAAAGCTTTTGCCGCGACTTTATGCGCCTTATAATTATTTTCTTTGCTGAAACTTGACTGCTCTATCAATGCGGCCTGTAAATGATTAATCATCGCTGCCATCCTTTCAATTCATTACTATCGATCTGCTAATAGTGTATGAAAGGATCGTTTCTTCCCTGTTTGCCGCCGCGTTTCGGGCGCGTTTCGGTTTGCGTTTCCTGCCGATCAGCACCAAAACTCGAATTTACTGATAAATTTGGGCAATTTGTGTCTAAAATGAATATATAATGGGTGTATGTCCAAGCTAGAGATTGCCCTGCTCGGTACTCCGGACATTCGCCTCGACCAACAACCAATCAAAACGGATCGCCGGAAAGCCATAGCCCTGCTGGCCTTTTTAGCCGTCACGCACAAGCCGCACCTGCGCGACCGGCTGGCCGGCTTGCTGTGGCCCGACTATGAACAGGACAGCGCCTATGCTTATCTGAGGCGCACGCTCTGGGAGCTCAATCAGGCACTTGGCAAGGGGTGGATTGAATCTGATCGAGAACAGATTGCCCTGAATATTAATTCGGATGTCTGGATAGATACACTCACTTTTGAAGAACTGACCGAAAACGGGGCGGACATGGAAGCCGCCGTCGAGCTGTTTCGGGGGGATTTTCTGGCGGGGTTCAAAGTTGCGGATACCGAACCCTTCGAATCGTGGCAGTCCCAACAAACGGAATATTTCCGGCGGGAATACGCCGCGGCGCTGGAGAAGCTGGTCTACGAGAAATTGAGGGCGCAGCAGTATAAAGCGGGTCTTTCCCACGCCCAACGCTGGCTAGAACTGGACAACCTGAATGAAGCGGCGCACCGGGCCAGCATGCGGCTTTTGGCAGCCCTGGGCGACCGCTCTGGCGCCATCCGCCAGTATGAAACCTGCCGGGATACCCTCAAAGATGCACTAAATATCGACCCCCAACCCGAAACAACCGAACTCTACCGGGCGATCCTGAATGGGGAGATCAGCATTGAACCGGGAGCGAGCGCTACCTCATCCGAAGTTGCGGAATCGGTGTCCCACTTGCCGGTGATCCCCACACCTTTCATTGGCCGGCGAAAAGAAGTGGAACAAATAAAAACGCTGATCCAGGATTCAGCCTACCGTTTGATCACCCTGCAAGGCCCTGGCGGCACGGGAAAGACACGCCTGTCGATCCAGGCGGCGTCGGAACTGAGCGAAGGATTTCCTGACGGCTCATTTTTTGTCTCCCTTGCGCCAGTTTACGAAACCGATGCGATGATCCAGGCGATTGCAAAGACGGTGGGCCTGACGATCTATTCAGGAGATGAGGAACCGGAAAGCCAGCTGCTCGATTTTCTAAGATATAAAGAATTATTGTTGATTTTGGATAACGTTGAACAAATCACCGCTGCTCCACAACTGGTAACCAACATTTTGACGAATGCCCCCAACATCAAGCTGGTTGCCACCTCCAGGGTGCGCCTGAATGTGCAGGGGGAGCAGCTCTACGCAGTGAGCGGGATGAACATACCTTCGTCCGCGGAGATCACCTCCTGGGAAAATCCAACCGACCAGGCGCAGCCATTCAGCGCCGTGCAGCTGTTTGTTGATCGTGCCAGGCGAGTTCAAACCGGTTTTGAATTGAGCAGCGAAAATATCCAGTCGGTAATAGAGATCTGCCAGCTGGTGGAGGGTATGCCTTTGGGGATCGAACTGGCGGCGGCCTGGCTGGAACTGCTTCCCCCGGATGAGATCGCCAAAGAGATCAAGCGCAGCCTGGATTTTCTCGAAACCAGCCAAACCGACATCCCCCAGCGGCAGAGGAGTATCAAGGCGGTCTTTGAATCCTCATGGAACCTGCTGTCAGCAGGGGAACAGGAGGTATTCCTTCGTTTGAGCGTCCTGGTAGGGGCTTTCTCGCGGGAAGCTGCCCAGGAAGTCGGTGGCGCGTCCCTTCGCACCCTGCTGGGGCTGGCGAACAAATCCTGGCTGCAGCAAACAACTGATGGGCGTTTTCATCTTCACGAACTGATGCGGCAGTATGGGGAAGAACGCCTTCGGGCAGATGACGGTGCCTGGCGGGAAGCCAAAAACCGGCATGCGGATTACTTTGCCAGTTTCGTTGACAGGCAGTCACAAGTGTTGCGCGGTCCGGACCAGCTTGAAGGCCTGATCGCCATGACCGACGAGCTCGATGAAAATATTAAATCGGCCTGGAACTGGCTGGTCGCTGAACAGCGCTGGAATGACCTGATCGATAAAATGATTTTAGGTCTGTTCCACTATAGTTTCATCCGGTGGAAAACCGTGGTGCTGATCTCCTGGTACAAAAAGGCCCGACTAGCCATAGAATCCGCTTCTGTTTTTGATCATCTATTGGCCTATCTTACATTCAGTATTTTGGAAATTCATGAAGAGGAGTCCAATGAGGTTAAGGACGCCAATCCTGTTGAGCGTTTGGAAAAGATCTGGCAGATGGCAGATCAAGATGATCTCGC
>QKGK01000119.1 GCA_003250455.1 Chloroflexota bacterium
AGTATTTACTCCCCAAACAACTCGATGATAAACCTGGTGCCCTTGCCCAATTTGCTTTCGGCGGTGATGGTGCCGCCGTGGGCGTGGATAAGCTGCTGGGCGATGGCCAGCCCCAGACCGTGACCGCCGCCGCTTTCGGTGCGCTCGCGGCTTTTGTCTTTGCGCCAGAAGCGGTGGAAGATGTAGGGCAGGTCTTCGGGGTCGATGCCCTCGCCTGTATCGGCGACCACAAGCTGCACGCCGCCCGGGATGGCGCTGGCGCTGATGGTGATCTGCCCGCCGGAGGGGGTATGGCGCAGGGCATTGACCACCAGGTTACCGAGCACCTGGTCGAGGCGCGTGGGGTCGGCATACACGCTCAGGCCGGGCGGGGAGTCCACCGTCAGATGGATGCCCGCTTCGGCGCTTTGCCCGCTGAAGCTGGTCCTGAGGTCGGCGAGGAACTCGTCCAGCGGGAGGGTTTCGCGTTTGAGAGGCAGCTCGCCGCCCTCAGCCAGGGAGAGCGTGCGCAGGTCTTCCACCAGCCGGGCCAGCAGGTGAGTCTCGTCCAGCAGGGTGCTGATGGTGGCTTCGTCCGGTTCGTAGATGCCGTCGGCGATGCCTTCCAGGTAGCCCTGGATGATATGCAGCGGGGTGTTCAGCTCGTGGGCTACATCGGCGGTCAGGTTGCGGCGCTGCTGGTCGGTCTGCTCCAGTTCGTCCAGCATGCGGTTGAAGGTGTACTCCAGGGCGGTGAACGGTCCGCGGGAGTTGGTGACGCGGGCGCTCAGGTCGCCTTCGGTGACCTTTTCGGCAGCTTCCAGGATCCCGGCAAGCGGGTTGGCGACCCGGCGGCGCGCCCATGCACTCAGCACCAGGGTCATGATCGCCAGGGCGGCCGCGCCTCCGCATAAAAAGCTGAACGGCTGGTCGGGCCGCCTGTGCGGGAAGAACCAGTCCTCCGGCGAACTCAACGCCAGCAGAGTGACCACGCCGGTGACCAGCAGCGGGATGAGCCCAAAAATGACCACAAAGAAGAAGAACAGCATAAAGCGGCGGCCTCGCCGGGGGAGCCTGCTGATCGGTCTTCCGTGGGACTGCTGGAAGCGTTTGTGCCAGTCTCCGGGTTGCTGCTTCATTTGGCCTCGTCGTTGAATTTGTAGCCCACGCCGTAGACTGTTTGGATGTAGATGGGATTGGAAGGGTCGGGTTCCAGCTTGCGGCGCAGGTTTTTGACATGGGCGTCCACGCTGCGGTCGTAGCCGGTATCAGAATATCCGTGCAGCCGGTTGAGCAGCTGGGCGCGGGTGAAGGTTTGTCCGGGGTACTGCGCCAGCAGCACCAGCAGGTTGAATTCCGTGCGCGAGAGGGGGATCTCTTCTCCGCGGCGGGTGACTGTATAGCCGTTGGTGTCGATCTCCAGGTCGCCGGCCACGATCAGACCGGGGGTGCGGTTGCCGCCCTGCACCCGGCGCAGCACCACGCGCACCCTGGCGACCAACTCCCGCGGGGAGAATGGCTTGGTGATGTAGTCGTCAGCGCCCAGTTCCAGGCCGATCAGCCTATCGGTCTCTTCGATGCGGGCGGTCAGCATGATGATGGGGACGTCCGACTCTCGGCGCAGCGTGCGGCATACGTCCAGACCGTCCATGCCCGGCAGGTTGAGGTCGAGCACGATCAGGTCGGGCTTCTCCTGGCGGGCAATTGCCAGGGCGGTAACGCCGTCTGCGGCGGTGCGCACGCGGAAGCTGCCGTTTTCCAGGTAGTCTTTTGCCAGTTTGACGATCTTGGCTTCATCATCGACGACTAATATCAGTTCGTTCATTGCGGTTTTTGTTTGTGAGTACTTTTCGCCAGTTGTAGTGTTTGCCTCGCAAACACTTAAATGAGTGAGGTGTTTTTTCCTCACTCATCATTATAAAGGACAGCGCTGTTTTCTGGCGGCGAACACGTGGCTCGAATTGGCTTCACCCCAGAAGGCAGACAATCGAGACGGTTTTGTGTCTCGATTGTCTTGAGGAGGAGAGAGGAGAATTAAGCTTCCGGGGTGTCGTCCGGTTTTTCATCCGGTACGGCAGCCGGCGGGGCATCTGCTTTTGAGTGTTGTTCTGCATGCCATTGCACGGCTTTTTCTTCCCAACCCGCCTTGTTCATCCGGTGCATGCCCCATCGGGGGCCAAAGAAAGCCCGGCGGGCCAGCCCAAAGATGAGGAAGAGGAACAGCAGGCCGAACAGGAACCCACCGGGGAAGAAGAAGCGCGGATAGTAAAACATGCCGTGCGGGGAGCGGTCAAAGCGGTAAAAGTCCATATCGCCATTGCCGCCGCTGACAGCGCCGTGGGTGAATCCGGCCCGGTAGAGCATAAAGCCGCCGCCGATGATGATCACCACCAGGAGCACTGCCGCCAGCACGCGCCAGACAGGGAATTTAGGTCGATCTTCTAACATGTGAAACCTCCAATAGAGTTGATTTTTCAATTGCTTGTTGCAATCAGTATCTCAAAAGATTGTGAAAAACTTGTGAACGTCTGGGGGAAGTGTGGTGAAAGATTTCCGGGTAAAGAAAAACACTCCCCCGATCATGTTCGGGGGAGCGTTTTCTGCTTTGGTTGGGTAATCTAAGCTGCTTTGTCTGTCTTCTTGCTGTCGGTAACGTAGAAGCCGCTGCCTTTGAAGTTCACCTGCGGGGCGGTGTATTCACGCTGGATGTGGTGATGTCCGTTCGGGCAGACCAGGTTCGACCGGTTTTGGTTGAACCCCAGATGTTTGGTGAAGTGTGCGCCGCACTCTTCGCAGACGAAACTGTAATCAGGCATAATTGCGACCTCCGTATTGTCAGCTATTTAGACTACTTTGCTTTTACGGAAATTACCTTCGGTTTGGTTTCTTCTGCTTTTGGCAGTGTGAGTGTCAGCATCCCGTTCTTCATTTCGGCGTTGGCTTTGTCTGCCTGCACCATCACCGGCAAAGTGAGGCTCCGGGAGAAAGACTGGTATTGGTGTTCGTGGATGTGGTAGGTCTTTTCTTTCTGGTCGTCCTCTTTCTTGACTTCGCCGCGGATGGTGAGGGTATCGCCAACTACCTGGATATCTAGGTCCTCCGGGTTCACCCCGGGCATCGTCGCCTTGACAACCACATCGTCATCGGTCTGGTAGAGGTCTATCATAGGTAGTCCCCAACCAGATCGGGCGGTTGTCGGCATGGTGAAGAACTCGTCCATCAGACGGTCCATATCCTTCCGCACCGAAATAAAATCACGGAATGGTTCCCAACGTTGAATATTTGACATAACAACCTCCTATCTCTAAATGGTTAAGGTTACCGTGAACCAGGTGGGGTTTATTCCAACCTGATCACTATTTAATGATAAACAGCCTGTGTTAGAAGAACACAAGCTGTTCATTAACAATATGTCAAAAATCCTAAAGGGAGATTATCCGGCTTTTTCGTTCTCGCGCTTGTAGTCCACAAAGCGGTAGCCCACGCCCCGTTCGGTAAGGATGTATTTGGGGTTGGAGGGGTCTTCTTCCAGCTTTTGGCGCAGGTAGTTGACATACAGCCGGACGTAATGCGGCTCGTCCCGGTATTCGTAGCCCCACACCTTTGCCAGGATCTGGTCGTGCGAGACGACCCAGCCGGCGTTTTGCACCAGGTGGTAGAGCAGCCGGTATTCGGTGGGGCGCAGTTTGACCAACTTGCCTTCCACCCATACTTCCCGGCGGTCGAAGTCGATCTTCAGGCGATCGTCCACCTGGATGACCCCGGTGGTTTGCCCGCGGGTGGTGTCGGTGCGGCGCAGCACCGCCCGGACACGGCTGACCAGCTCGCGCGGGCTGAAAGGTTTGGTCACATAATCGTCGGCGCCCAGTTCCAGGCCGCGCACCCGGTCGTCTTCCTCACCTTTGGCGGTCAGCATGATCACCGGGAGATCGTGATTCTCCCGCACCATCTTGAGGAGCTCAAACCCGTTGATATCGGGGAGCATCACGTCCAGCAGCACCAGGTCCGGGAGGGTTTCCCGCAGCTTGTTGAGCGCTTCCTGTCCGTTGAAGGCTTCTACCACCTGGAAACCGTCGTGTTCCAGGTTGAGGCGGATAAAGCGCACCATGCGCTCTTCATCGTCCACTACCAAAATACGTCTGTTTGTAAATTGCATCTCTTCCATTACATTTCTCGTTCTTGTTGGTTCCGGAGGTCGCTATTCCCTCACAAAGCCGATGATCTCTTCCTCTTGCTCGGAGGGGAGGATCTCCAGAAAGTTGATCTTATCCCACGGCCACACCACGTAAGCGATCTGGTCTGCTGAGATGTAAGTGAGGTCTTTCCCATCGCGCTGGCGGGGGTTGCTGACAATCAGGATGGTGTCGTTGGGGGAAGGGATTTTGTCGATTTCGCCAGTGATCGGCGCTTCGCCTGAGATGTGTAAGATGATGTTGATCGGCATTATTATCTCCTCTGCTGAAGGAACTGTGAATGTTAATCCTGACGGATAAGGGCCTGAATTTTAAACCGGCCCAGCGACACAACATCCCCATGGTGGACCAGGTGGTCGTTATGGGCGGGGATCTTTACATTGTTTACCCTGGTACCGTTGGAGGAACCCAGGTCTTCGATATAAAGATAACCTTCCCGGATCTTCAGCGTGGCATGCAGCCGTGAAACCCCCTGGGAATAGGCATCGAAGGGAGAAAGGTCGATATCCGGAAGGATGGACTGCCCCTGGCTGATCCTTCCCAGGGTGAACTCCTCGCGGCCGATCAGCGGCAGGATCTGTCCGGTGCGGATGATGTGCAGGTTGACCTGTGCTTCGGTGACGGGGATCGGGGCGGCTTGTTTGGGTGCGGGGTCAGCGTTCGCCAGGCGGGCGCTGTTTATTTGAATCCGGGCTGTGGAAAGACCGTCCGTGGTGATCAGTTTGGTGCCACACTCGCTGCAAAAGATAGCGCCTTCCGGTTCTTCATTATTACAATTGGGGCAAACTACACTCATGGTTCTTTATCCTCTTGGAATTCTTCCAAAACCAATGCTCTGGTCCCATACCGGATTTGTTTACGGGCGTTTTCGCTCATGCCATTGTTGGAACGGATGTTGTCCAATTCTAACATAACCGTTTGGGCCAGGTCATTTTCCCCAGTGGTAAGGAGTTGGGTCGCCAGGTTCTTTAATCGGGAACTGGCTTTGCGGACATTGCCTTCTTTCAGGTCTCTTTGCGCCATCTCCTGAAGGCGGTACAGCGAGAGGCGCGACATCGCCCGCACCAGCACCGGCGGTGGGGGCGATGGGTTGGGGTCTTTGATGATCGGGCGGTTGAGCGTGAAGCGTGAGGAAAATTCCGGGATGGGGGCCGTGGGGATCATGATGCGCATTTTGCCATCCAGGAGCTGGAAGGCATTCAATTCGTTGGGGGTGGACTGCACCAGGAATTCCATCAGGACGGTCAGGCTGTGCTGTTTGGGGACATCTCCCAGGACGATCGATTTGTCGATAAAGATGGAGGATGTGTCCGGGCTGATCCGGAAGGCATAGCGGAGTTCCACATTTTCCGGCGTTTCGTATGTGAGGGTGACATTGTTGGCAAATGTGTTCTCGATCTGACCGAACTTCTCTTCCATGAAGCGCTGAATTGCGTTGGATGTTTGGGCAAAGGCGCAGCTTCCGCCGGTGGAGGTGGCCAGCTCTTCCAGGAAGTCGTCGTTCCATTCGTTGCCGATGCCCAGGGTGTGCAGTTTGATGTTGTCTTTGTTGGCCTTGGCGGCAATCTCCATGCAGAGTTCTTCATCCCCATAGGTGCGCCCGTCGGTGATCAGGATCATGTGGTTGTTATATTTGGCGCGGAAGTTCTGTTTGACTTCGCTGTATCCTCTTTCGAGTCCCTGGCCGATCTCGGTACCCCCGCCAGTGGAGATGATGCTGATGCGCGCTTCCAACATGTTGAGGTTTTGGTTGCGCGTGGCGGGAATGATCACCTTGGCCCGGTCGTTAAAGCTGACCACCGAGAGAATGTCATCCTGTTTAAGCGAGCGGATGATCTTGAGGGCGGTCTCTTTAACCGCGTTGAGGCGGCTGCCGGACATGGAGGTGGAAGTATCCAGGATGAGACACAGGTTGATCGGCTGGCGGCTGGGTTGGGATGCAGCCGAATTGGGCGCTGGCATCACATTCAGCAGCACATAGAGCAGCTGCGGCCGGTCCATGGCGGTGAGGGACTCACGGCTGTAGATGGCATTGATGAGGATGTCTTTTGGAGAAGTGACGTCCGGGGGAAGCTGCTCATCGTAGAGCAGCCGTTTGGACGGGTCGGAAAGCACATCGAAGGCTTCCTGAATTTGCAGAAAGATCTCGGTGGCGTTGCTGTCTTTGTTATGGTCAGGGTGGAATTTACGCGCGGCGGCATGGTAAGCCCCCCGGATTTCATCCTGGGTGGCTGTTTGGGGCACACCGAGACGTGCGTAAAAGTTGTCGAGATACCCTGTTGCCATTTTTTATTCAGTCGGATAACCGCACTAAAATCACGGTGATGTTATCCGGTCCTCCTGCCGCATTGGCTGCGTCCGCCAGGTTCTGGCAGGCGCGCTGGGGGTTGGGAGCTTCGCTGATGATCTGGAAGATGCGTTCTTCGGCCAACACGCCCCACAACCCGTCCGAGCAGATCATCAGGTAGCCGGGGTGCGGGAGAGACGCAGTGAAGATGTCTGGGTCGGGGGTGTCTCCCTGGCCGAGGGCGCGGTAGAGCATCGATTTTTGTGGGTGGACAGCGGCTTCTTCCGGGGTGATCTGCCCCAGTTCTTCGAGGCGTTTGACCAGCGAATGGTCCCTGGTGAGCAGCTGCATGCGTCCATCCAGATAAATTGCATAGGCCCGGCTGTCGCCCACGTGGGCGAGGGTCATCTGAGTGCCGATCGAGATCACCGCTGTGAGCGTGGTCCCGCCGCCGGGTGCGGTTTCCAGCACGCTCTTATGGGAGTGCTGTACGCCCATCTTCATGATCTCCTGAAGCGATTCGCTGGGCGGGATAGGATCCATGCCGTAGAGCGACCCAAAAAGTTTTTCTACCAGGAAGGTGCCCATGGTGCGGACAGCGGCTTCACTGGCTTTTTCTCCGTAACTGTGGCCGCCCATGCCATCGGCGAGCACAAAGACCCCAAACGGAAGAGAGGTTGTACCCGCGCCGATCAGGGAAGCCTGGAGAAAGATGGCGTCTTCATTTTTATCCCGCAGCTGCCCGACATTGCGGGCAGAGCCAACTACCAGCTGCATGGGCTCGACCCGTTGGCCTTTGGACGAAATCTCGCTGAGCTGCTCTTCAGAGAGGGGGGCGGTTTCCGCTTCGCTGGTTTGCCTTTCAGCAGGGACAGGCTGCGTGCGGACATCCCCGGGGGGAGCTTTGGTGGTTTCTTTTCGGTTGAAGAGTGAGTCAAAGAATTTTTTCACAGTTGATCCTTGGGATTTTCAGGATGCGCTCAGGCGAGCAAAGCATACACCATCCGGTCGGTCGAGCCGAAATAGATCATATCGTCGTTGGCAGCGACTGTCCCGGTGATGGGGGCTTCGGTGGAAAACTTCCAGCGCAGCTGCCCGGATTCTGCGTCCAGGCAGTACATATTGCGGTCTACGGAGCCGACATAGATGGCATCTTTATAAAAGGTGGGGGAGGCGCTGATCTGGTGTTCGGTTTTGTAGCGCCAGTTCTCTTTGGCGGTTTGGGCATTGATGCTGTAGATATAGTGGTCGGCAGCGCCAACATACAGGTTGTTATCCACCACGATTGGCGTGGAGATAGAGCCGCGCCCCAGCCGGAATCGCCAATGTACCCAGCCGGTGTTGGCATCCAGGGCATAGACGGTGCTGTCCAGCGAGGTGAAAAAGAGGACGTCGTTGGTAATGGTGGGAGAGGATGTGATCCCCCGCTTGGCCCTGTAACGCCACTTGGCGTTGCCGCCAAAGTCCATGCAGATCATTTCACCGGCTTCGGTGCCGACGTAGACGTACTCCTGCGTGATATAGGGCGTGGAACGGATCTGTGCACCGGCATCTATCTTCCATGAGAGGCGGCCGGTAGCTACATTGATGGCGTGCAGGAAGCCGTCATCGGAGCCGATGAAGATATGCCCCTGGGCTATCCTCGGGGAAGAGCGGAAGGGGCCGTCTCCGTAATAGGTCCACACCACGCTGCCGGAGCGCAGCGAGATGGCGTGGACGCGGTGGTCTTCTGAGCCAATATAGATGTTGTTCTCGTAAACGGCTGGCTTTCCGGTCAGCCCGCCGTCCGTGGCGTACTTCCAGAAGAATTTGCCGTTGGAGGCATCCAGCGCATAGAGGTTGTGATCGTAGCTGGGGACAAAAAGCCCGCCGTTATAGAACAGGGCGCTGCCGCGGATCTCATCTTCACATTCAAAGGTCCAAACGGGTTTGACCCCTTTGAAACCAACAGAGGCGGTGGGGATCATGTATCCTGGCAGGGAACCGGTCTTCTTGCCGGCGGTGATGAGCGCTTCTTTCATATCGTCTGCGTTGTCGAAGCGGTCTTTGGAGTCATATTCCAAGGCGCGTTCGATCACCGCGACCAGTTCGTCGGAGATGCTGGGGTTGCTCTCCTGGATGGGGCGTTCGCCAAAGGAGAAGGGTGCTTCGAGGCGCGGGTCCTTGAGGGTGAGCAGGTGGTGCAGGGTAGCGCCGAGGGCGTAGATATCCACTTTGGGCGTAGCTTCGCCGCGGTACTGATCAGGCGGGGAGTAGCCCTGCGTGCCGATCATGGTGTTCTTTTCTTTGGGGTCGAACAGTTTGGCAATCCCAAAATCCACCAGCATGATATGGTTCTGGGGGGTGATCATGATATTCGAGGGTTTGATGTCCCGGAAGATGATCGGTTCCGGCTGGCGGGCATGCAGGTATTGGAGCACGTCGCATAATTCGATCCCCCAGGTGACCACCTGGGCTTCGGGGAAGAAGGAGGTCACTTCGGAGAGGATCGTATCCAGGTCTCTCCCGGTGACCAGTTCCATCACCAGGTAGGCCCGGTCGTTGCGCATGAAATAATCGTAGATGCGGGGAATGGACTGGTGGCGCAGGGTGGCGAGGATATTGGATTCGCGCTCATAGTTGAGGTAGATCTTCTTGCGCACCAGGGGGTCACTGATCTGGGAGATCATCTCCTTGATGGCGACCAGGCGGATGGCTTTAAAGTTCTTGTCTCGGGCGCGGTACACGGTACCCATACCACCTACACCGATGATGTCCTGGATTTCGTAGCGATCCATGAGGATTTCGCCCGGCTTAAGCTGCATACCGGGGGTCTTGTCGGAATCGATTCCAAGATTGCGAGTTGTCGGGTCTGTCAAAACGCGCTCCTTGCAGTTGATGCCTGTGGATTGACGGTAAACTTAATTTAGCCCACCGGTCGTGAAGAGACCTATGGGGCTACCTATAATTATAGGGGCATCGTAAAGTTTTAATGAGTAATTCGCATAATAAGTTCATGATGAAAACCGAATACCCTGGTATTCATTATAATGCGATTTCAAAATGGGGCTATTGGTTCAAAGGTACAGTTTGAGTTGGATACAAAACTGGTGTGAGATTCTACTGATCTGGCAGCCAGTCAACCAGTAATCAGGCACCGAGGGAACGCAAAAACAGGTTCGCAGGTGCCATGCCTGGAAAATTTAGGAAAACGTTTTACAACATTCAGGCGTCGTGCTCACGCTGACCGAGGAACCAGTTGGCCGCGCACCTTTTCTGCCAGGGCCGGGCTGGCGGCCATCACGGTGGGGTAATCGGTCTGCTGGAAGCCTTCCTGCACAATATACGGGAAAGGCGAGCCGCCGCTGTGCAGCATGGCGAACCCCCCGGCTTCTTCCAGTATCAGCCACCCTCCGGCAATATCCCAAATCTTGGTGCTGGCCTGGAACCCGGCGATGGCCGCGCCGCGCGCCACACAGCAAAAATCGTAAGCGGCCGCGCCCAGGATGCGGGTCTTGTAGCGCACGCTCACCTGATAGCGCCGGAATGTGCGGGAGCAGCAGGAAAAGAACGCCGTCGTCCCGTACGAATCTTCGGGAGACGTTTGCAGCGGCTGCTGGTTGAGCCAGGCCCCCTGCCCACGTTGGGCGGAATAGAGTTCGTTGAAGAGGGGGAAATACAGCGCGGCGGTGTCGGGGTACCCGTCCACCAGCCGGGCAATGGAAACGCCCCAGGTGTGCAGCCCCAGGCTGAAGTTGGTGGTGCCATCCAGGGGGTCGATCACCCACATAGGGCGGCCCGGTTGATACTGGGCAATGCCGCTTTCTTCGGTGAGGATCTGGTCATCGGGGTAAGCGGCCTGGATGGCGCCGCGGATCAGTTCATCGGCGGCCAGGTCGGCCTCGGTGACAACGGTGCGGTCTGCTTTTTGCATGGATGCGGTGCCGCTGAGCCGGAAGAACCCGGACAGCAGGTCTCCGGCCTGGCGGGCCAGGGATTCGGCAAAGGTGAGCGTAGTATCCATTTGAGAGGTGTCCAATCGGTAGGTTGGTGTATTGTAACATGCCGGATTGGCGCTGTTCCATCATGGGGTAAGCAGTATAACCACGCCAAACCACCCATAGGTACCAACAGGATGATAAAGGGTGCTATCCTCCCTCAGAAGGCCAGACACCTCCAAAGACATACAGCGCGTAATCCTGCTCGAAGGTTGGCGCGCCAAGCTGGTTGAGCATGGTCAGCAGCAGGGAGCGGTGGTCAACGCCATGCGCAACTACATGGAACAGGGCTTCCCATAACGGTATTTCTACCCCCAAGCCAGAAAATACTACATTCAAAGACTCATCATCCAGCCGGCTCAGGTAATCCCTCACGAATGCTTCGGTTTGCCTGGTATATTCTCGCACGCTTTCCCGGTCCGGAAAATTGGTATGGTCCTGCGTACCTTCCCACATTCCCCCATCCAGCGCCTTGATCCAGCTCCTGTCAATGTCGGCCAGATGCACAAGCTGTTTGCGCACCGAGACCCCATAACCCGGTAATTCCTGAGAAAATTGGGCGTCATCCAGCTGCGAAACCGCCTCGTCCCAAACCTTCCGGTTCATGGAAAAGTGATAATCAAATAATTGGCGAATCTGATCAGCTTTCATAGATGTTTACGCCCTGCCGGCCTGGTCGACAATCTCGGCGTAGTCCTGGGTAACCGTCTCGCCGGGGTCTGCGCCCAAAATGGTGATCAGTTCGGCGATCAGGGCGGCTTTTTCCTGTGCGTCGGTGCGGCTCCAGGTGCGCGATTTGACCTCCAGGTAGTGGCCGAGCTGCGGTTTGGAAACTGTATCAATATTGACGTAGAATTCCTCGCCCTTGTAGCGCACCAGCCAGCGCAGGCGGTCTTTCTCGATGGAAAGCTCGTCGTCCGGGGTGAAGTACTCGCGCAGGAAGCGCAGGCTTTGCGTGGAGGGAGCCAGGAATCGGCTGCGGGAGAGCAGCACCTTGCTGGGAAATTCTTCTTCGCGGGCCGGGCCGACATGGGTCAGGCGGGCGCGCACATATTCCACCTCACCTTTGGTATTGATGAACTCATCCTCCCGGTGTCGGACGGAACCCTGGGTGGGGTCGTCGAACAGGAAGTAGGTGTCGAACTCGTGGTAGTGGCGGGAGTAAACCACTTCGATCTCCGGCTTTTGCAGCGAATTGACGATCGGGTCTGTGTCCGGGATGCGTACCTTGGCCTGCACCTCGTAGCTCTCACCTTCAGTGGCGCCGCCAATGGCGATCAGCTTGGCGAGCACGGATTCCTCACGCAGGATGAGGAACTGGTCGATCTTCTGGGCGTAAACTTCGGCCTGGGCCAACAGGGTAGGCAGGTCGATGGTGAGCAGTTCGTGATCGCGCATCACCCAGCGCCCGTTGACCATTACATCGCTGACATCGGTGGACTTGCCGGCGTAGACCAGTTGGGCATAGATGCCGTTGGGGTCGCGGCGGAAGCGCGGGCTGTTGTGCAGGGTGTCGATGTCCACCAGGATCAGGTCGGCGCGCTTGCCGGGTTCGATCGAGCCGGTCAGGTGGCCGATGTGCATGGCTTCCGCCCCCATGCGGGTGGCCATCAGCAGGGCCTCATTGGCAGGCAGCGCGGTGGGGTCGTTCTCGCGGGTTTTAGCCATAAAGGCGGCCAGGCGCACTTCTTCGAACATGTCCAGGTCGTTGTTGGAGGAAGGGCCGTCCGTGCCGATGCCGACATTCAGCCCTTCGTCCAGCATCTGGGTGACCGGGGCCATCCCTGAAGCCAGCTTCATGTTGGAGGAGGGGTTGTGGGCGATCCCGGCGTTATTGTGCTTGAGGGTGATGATCTCGCCGTAGTCCAGGTGGACGCAGTGGGCCAGGAGGACTTTGGCATCGAACAGGTTCTGCTTTTTGATGTAGGGCACTACCGGCATACCCTGCTCCTTGCGCATATTTTCCACCTCGAAGGCGGTCTCGGCAATGTGGGTGTGCAGGGGGACGTCGAATTCGGCGGCCAGGGCGGCGCAGTCCTGCAGGATGTCGGCGGTGCAGGTGTAGGGGGCGTGCGGGGAAACCGCCGGGATGATCAGGTGATGGTTTTTCCAACCGACGATGAACTCGCGGGCCGCGGCCAGGGAGTCTTCGTATGAGGGGGCGTCTGGCGCAGGGAATTTGAGCACGGTCTGGCCGAGTACGGCGCGCAGGCCGGCTTCTACGGTGGCTTTAGCAACGTCTTCCTCAAAATAGTACATATCCGCAAAAGCGGTCACCCCGGTGCGGATGAACTCGGCACAGCCGATCAGCGTGCCGAGTCGGACGAATTCGGGGGAGACGAACTCGCGCTCTACGGGCATCATGTATCCCAGCAGCCACACGTCCAGGCGCAGGTCGTCTGCCAGGCCGCGCAGCAGGGTCATGGGGACATGTGTGTGGGCGTTGACCAGCCCGGGCATGAGCACCTTTTTCCCGCAGTCCAGGGTGGGGGCGTCGGGGAACTCTTTTTTCAGGTCTTCTTCCGGGCCGACCGCCAGGATAGAGTCGCCTTTGACAGCCACTGCACCGGGTTCAAACTGGCGCATGGTCTTGTCCATGGTGAGGACGATCGCATTGGTGAATAACAGATCAGCAGTAGATGACATGGAAATCCTTTCCGAGATCAGGACAGAGGAACAAATCTAAAGATTGCACTTGGTTTTATGTATAATACGGGATTGTCCCGCGGAAGGCAAGATGGTTGTTTAGTCAACCTGGGTCTGAAAAAGCAACTCCGTGTTGAATTTCGGGCACTTTTATTGCAAAGCTTGACTATAATAAAAAAACCCTATAATTAACATATCTACTTTTTTGAAATCATAGAAGCTTTTTAAGCTCGAACCCTGTTTGGAGGAACCTGGTGGATATATTTGAACTCGTCAAATCTGGGGAAAGCAAAGATGTATTGAAAGCGGTTGCCGACCGCCCTGCATTGGTGTACCAAAGAGATATCAGCGGACAACGACCGATGATGGTTGCACTGTATCATGGGAAGCGTGAGCTTGCCTCCCAACTGCGCACCCGCATGGAAGAGATCAATATCTGGGAAGCGGCAGCATTGGGAGAATTGGAAGCGGTGGAAGAATTTGTTGCGCAGGATGCAAAATCCAAAGACGCATTTGCGCTGGATGGGTTTACTCCGTTGGGTCTTGCTAGCTTCTTTGGCCAGGTGATTATCGTTGGCTGGCTGCTGGCACATGGCGCAGATCCCAACCGCCCCGCCCGAAACCGGATGACCGTTTATCCGATCCACAGTGCGGCTGCACACCGGGATATGACCGCTTCGCTTTCGATGGTGAGGCTGCTGGTGGAACACGGTGCCAAAGTGAATGTGGCTCAGCAAGGCGGTTGGACGCCGCTGCACCAGGCGGCCGACCATGGGCACGAAGAACTGGCCCGCTACCTGCTGAAAATGGGAGCAGACCGCACCCTGGAGGCGGATGACAGGCGCATTGCTGCCGATATGGCCCGCGGGAGTGGGTACCCCCACCTGGCTGAACTGCTGGATATCAAGGTCTTTTAGTTTAATCCAAATAGATCACTGAGCGAAAGAAGCGTTCCTGGAACTCGGTCAGGGCACGGATTTGCGCGGCGGTATAGGTTCTTCCCGGGGATGAAACGATCAGCTTGTCGTCGTCATCGTCCAGGCGGTGGAGGATGGCAACGCACACCCCGGTGTAGGTTTCCACGGGATCAAACACACCCAGCAGGTAGGCATCCAGCGGCTCACCGTCCCCGCCCAGCTCGCTGGGTAGGTAGCCGTAATTGAGCGGGTAGAGAAATCCATGCTCAGGGTGGCGGGACCCCATCGGCCGGTCGATGTGGATGGTGAGAGTCTCCCCGATGAATTTGCGTGATATGGACATGGTGCTATGTCTCCTCAGGTACTTTTCCCCGCAGCACCAGCGAAAAGAGCGGCACGGTGGGGAACAGGATGGCCGCCGAGGTGATGATGGCTACCGGTATGGTGGTCACCTGTCCGACGGCGCCGATGACCGGCCCGCCTGTCATTTGTCCGAAAGCGTCGATCTGCCCGGTCATCGAAAGCACGGTGGCCCTCACTTTTGAATCCAGGAAATGGTTGACAAATGCGGTGGAAAGGGGATAGGTCACGCCGCGCAGCATATCAAAGAGCAGCATAAAACTGATCGCCACCCAGTAGTTTCCCGCAAGAGCAAACCCAACCATACTGAACACCATCACGGCGTATACCCCCTGCAGGCCGCGGGCCAGGCTGCGGGTGCTGCCGGTGTCCATATAACGAATGGCGACCTGGTTGGAGAGGATCACCAGCAGGCTGGTGGCAATCCCGATGGCGGCAAACCATTCGATGGCCCCCCAGTTTAGGTGCAGCGGGTCGGGGAAGGTGTGGTTGGCAAGCAGGTGTGGCTCTTTCAGGCGGTCCCACCCCTCGCTGTACAGGCCGACAAACAGGGCGATCAGGGCATACCACATCAGGGTAGAGCGGCGGCGCACCAGCAGGAAGCCGTCCCGCATGGTCCCGAACAGGTCCTTCCATCCCTGGCGTTCTTCTTTCGGCAGGACATGGAAATTTTCCTCAGGCATGAAGAGCACCAGGATCACCGCCTGGAGCAGGAACAAGCCCCCGCCAATGAAGTAGGGGAGCTGGAGCGAAAAACGCGCCAGCGGCACTGCCAGCAGGATACCAAGTATGCTCCCCACCTGGACAATTTGCTGGACGATCAGGAACAGCTTGCCAGCCCGTTCCACCCCGACCTCATCGGTGAGCCAGGCTGGACGCGCTCCGCTGATGAAGGTCCAGCCGATGCCCCAGGTCACCTGGGCCAGCAGCACGCTGAAGAACACCGGGAAGAGCCCTTCCAGGATGAATCCCAACCCCATCAGGACGGTGCCAATGATGATGGACAGGCGGCGGCTGTAAACATCGGCGATCACTCCGGTGGGGATCTCGAAGAGGAAGACAGATGCTTCCAATACGGTGCCCAGCAATAACAGCTGGAGTACGTCCAGCCCGACCACATTCACCCGGTAGATGGTGCTCATGGTGAAGGTGACCTTGCCGACCACGCCGTAGAATACGGCCATCATCAGGTAGATGGGGACAGGCTTCGCTTTGTGAATCATGACTTATCTTAGCATGTTTGTCGGGTTTGGGAAAATTAACCTTTGGCTGAGAAATCCGGAAAATTTCTTACTTTATAGACATTTAACCGGCAGCCGAGAGGTTATTGCAGACCAATAGGGCCATTTCCCAAAATTTCAAGTACTTGCCGAATTATGGATATAATTACGCTACGTTTGGTCCCTTAAATCAAAATTTGCCCCTGACTATTTTCCAAACTAAAGGTTACCTATGAGAATTGACAATGTAGAGGTGTTCGTAGAAGGTGATGGCCCGAAGACGATCGTGATGGTGCATGGCTGGCCGGATACCTACCGGCTGTGGGATGCCCAGGTGGAGGCCTTAAAAGACCGGTACCGCTGTGTACGCTTCACCCTGCCCGGGTTCGACCTTTCGCAGCCAGGGCGCGCCTACTCGCTGGACGAGGTCGTCGAGACGATCCGCCGCGTGGTCAGCGAGACCAGTGATGGCCAGCAGGTGAGCATGCTGCTGCACGACTGGGGCTGCCTCTATGGCTACCAGTTCGTGATGCGCTATCCGGATAAGGTAGAGCGGGTGATTGGTGTGGATATCGGGGATGGAGGCTCGCGCCGCCAGCGTGCGGAGCTGAACCTGATGAATAAGCTGATGGTGGTGGGGTACCAGGTGTGGCTGGCGCTCGCCTGGCGGATTGGCGGCAGGGTCGGGGATGCCATGGCGCGCGGCATGGCGCGCATCTTAAAGCCACCGGCTGACCCTGGCAGCATCGGCGCACAAATGGGCTACCCCTATGCAGCAACATGGCTGGGCGCTGCCGGTGGGTTCCACGGTCTCAAACCTTTCATCCCGCGTTTCCCGATGCTGTACATTTTCGGCGAGCGCAAGCCGTTCATGTTCCACTCACAGGGCTGGATCGAAGTCCTTGCCAGACGGCCAGGCAGCCGTGTGCTGGGCTTGCCCACCGGACATTGGGTCATGGCGGAGAGCCCGCAGGCGTTCAACGAAGTCCTGCTGCAGTGGCTGGCGGAGACGGATGAGCTTGCTGTGCAAACTGATTAGCGAATACCTTTGCAATTCAGCGGATTACCCAGTGGTTAATAGAACAACCCCGGCAAATTTGCCGGGGTTGTGTGATTCTATGAGATTGGTTTATTCTGCGTCGTCATCCTCGTCGGAGGGGAAGAACAGGTCGCCGAGGTGTTCGATCGAGTCCTGCCAGACATCGTCCAGCGGGTTGAAAGACTTTTCCTCAAATTCTCCGCGCAGACGGCGGAAGAACTCTTCGATGCGCAGTTCGGGATATTTGTTGTTCAGTTCGGCCACCTTGTCGTCAATTTTGAGGACCAGGTCGTTGGAAAGCTCTTCCAGGTCGGAGAGGTCGATGTTGATGCCCAGCATGTGGTTGATGCGCTCCATCACATCCAGCCAGGCGGCATAATCGTTATCGATCTGGATCGATTTACTGGTGTCTTCTACGCCGCCAAACTGATAAATGGGGCTGAAGGCATACAAGCCGAATGATTCCATATTCTGTTCCCCGGCGCGCTTGTTGAGGTAGGAGCCAATGCTGGCCGGGCCGTGGTAGTTGGAAGGCTCGATGACCAGTTTTTCCATTTCTTCGCGCAGGCGCGGCAGGCTGACAAGCCCATGCACGTGGCGGGCACGGTCGTATGGGACCATGGCATACACGCCGCCCATGTGGATGATGCGCTGGACGTTGAGCGCCTTGGCGGCGCTCAGGAAGGCGCGCATGTAGCGGTCGGCATCCATGTGCGGTTCGTCTCCGATAAAAAAGACCAGCCCTTTCCCGTCCACTTCGGCATAATAGAATTCGTTGGAAGGGGCATGCAGCGATTCGGTCAGGCCGTCGTTCTGGCGGGAAAGCGGGCGCAGGAACTGCTGTGCGCCGGGCAGCTGGAAGATGTAGTACCCGTCCGGGCTGATCTCGCCGATCTTGCGGGCGTTGTGGAGCTCTACCAGGTAGCGGGGTAAGCCGGAAGAGATGGAGCCGCCGTCGGCCCACTGATGCCATCCGGCGATCAGATGAATTTCTTTTGCCTGGGGTTTTTCCCAGAGGTTGAAGGGTTCGGTCATAATGCACCTGTAATTTGTAGTTGGCTGGTTAGCTGGTTGGATAGTTTGCTAGTTGGACAATTTAGGTATGTAATGTATAGATGCAGTATAACGGGAAAATCTTATGTGTGGATAGGGTACCTGCGTTAGAGTTGTATATGAATGCAAAAAACCTCTTCTGGTTGGAGAAGAGGTTTGAAATGAAGCTGTCAGGTTTCGAAAGGGACGGTTATTCCAGTTCCAGCCTTCTCACCAGGTCCAGGCACAGGTTGATCGCCCACTGGTTCGCCATTTTGGGCGGGCCGCCGTACGAGCGGGTGAAGGTGCGCTCTTTGACCGGCGAGAGGATCGTCAGGTAGAGGTCTTGCTTCTCTTCGCCGCGGTTGAGT
>QKGK01000585.1 GCA_003250455.1 Chloroflexota bacterium
AGGGAAAGCATTCCCGAGACAAGCCCCAATTTTTCCCGCGGGGCTTCTCCCATGATGGCGCTGTTATTTGGTGATTGAAAGACACCCATCCCAATCCCCAGTGGCAGCAGATGCACCATCAGCGCAACCGTGGTCATTTCCTTGTTAATGGAAGAAAATGACAGGTAGCCAAAAAGGAGAAATGCCAGGCCGATCAGCGTGATTTTCCTGGAGCCAAATTTATCCGATAAGCTCCCGGAAATTGGCGCAATGATGCCCATTGCTGCCGGTATTGCCGCCAGGATCAGGCCGATTTTTCTCGTGTTATATCCCAGGATATTTTCCAGGAAAAACGGCAGCAATAAAATGATCCCGGCAAAGGCAACAAAAGTGATAAATCCAGTCACCAGGTTGACGCTGAACAACATATTTTTAAACATGGACAAATCGATCATCGGCTGCCTGGCCCGTTTTTCTATTGCTATGAAGATGAGCAAAAATACCAACCAGGTGAACAACAAGGCAATGACGTGCCAGTCCAAAAAGCCGTTGTTTTGTCCCCAAGTGAGGGCGATCATAAACGAAAGCAGGCTGAGGAAGAGCGCAGCGGCACCCAGAAAATCAAAAGTCTGATGCCCTTTCGGCTTAATATTGGGCACAAAACGGGTAACCAGCAGGATCCCCACGATTCCCACGGGGAGGTTGACGAAAAATATCCAGTGCCATGAGAAAAGATCAAGGATCAGCCCACCCAGGGTGGGGCCAATCGCAATGCCAACCGAGACCATCGTTCCGCCGATCCCCAGGGCTTTGCCTCTTTCTTGCGGGGGAAACGATTCCGTGATGATTGCCACTCCCAGAGACATGATCATGGTTGCCCCTATCGCCTGCACCACGCGGGATGCGATCAGCAAATGAACAGTGGGAGATAAACCGCACAGGAGAGAACCCAACGTGAACAGGATGAATCCGGAGGTATAGATCTTCTTTTTGCCCACCATATCGGCCAGCCTGCCAACACTCAAAAGCAGCACAGCCAATGTGAGCAAATACGCCAACACCACCCACTGGACAGTGGCAAAATTGGTATCCAGTTCGTGAACCAACGAAGGTAGCGCCACATTGACGATACTGCTGTCAATCGTGGCCAGCAGAGTCCCCATGGATACCGAACCCATCACGTACCATTTTTGCGAGTAATCGATCTCTGTAATGTTCATCCTTTAATTATGTCCTTTTCCTGCAGCAAGCGTATCGGGTCAGCAAATCCTATGATCAATTTTAGATAGCATATCAAATTTTCGGCAATAAATTCTCAGCGGGTAAATTTTGAGTGGATAAAAATGTGTTCCGCCTCACCAGAAATACCAGCACCACAAGCGCAATCAGCATATCGATCATCAACACGACAGTCATGCTCCATGGCGGTGCAGATTCGATCAAGAATCCAATGATCCACGGGACGAGCATCGACCCCACATAGTTTCCAACAGCAAACAGCCCCACCACCCCACCGCTGATCGGCATGATCCTCTCGGCAAAGGTCATTGTGGTTGGATAGATCGAAGCCAGGGTAAACCCCAATCCGGCTGAGGTAATGATCACAGCAGTGAGCGATTCCGGCCATAACAGCATGGGCAGCAGGCTGATCAGCGCGCCAGTAAAATCTGCCCGCAGGATCTGAATTGGCTCATAGCGTATGGAGATAGGGATCGCCGCCAGCCGCCCCAGGGTCAGGGCGCCCCAATAAACCGAGGTCAGGTAAGCAGCATTGGTCTCGTTCACCAGGTCCAATCTGGTCACATACGTGAAGATCCACCCGCTGAAAGAGATGGTTGCCCCCTGATAACACCCAAACACCAAAGAGATCAGCAGGATCAAAAGCGCATCTCTCCTGGTTTCTTCCTGCCTATGGGAAACCACCGCTGCAGTTGGACTGGGTAAAAATGCCACCACCGTCGGTACCAGCACAACCACTGCAAGGAACAAATAGATCCAGATGATCCCATCCTGCCTCTCGACAAACTGGGCGATGATCACCGGGATCATGACCGTACCTAAGCCGAAAAAGAAGTGGAGGGCATTCATAAACGGGCCAACCCCGCGCCCGTGCAGCCACATCAACAGCGTATTTCCCCCCACGTTCAGCATCCCCTGCGCGATCCCGGTAACAAAAAGAAGCGCAGCCAACAGCCATAAGGTGCTTGAGAATGGGGTCAGGGCTGTCATGATTGCGATACATAAGAACGAAGCCGCGATGATCGAATGCCCGCGCAGGCGGTCAAAAATCCGCCCGCCTGCCACCGAGCCGATCAAACTGCCCAACGAGCGAGCCGTGAAAAGGATACCGATGGCGCTTAAGCTGGTTTGCGCATTCTGAGCCAAACCCGGCAGTGTCGGGCCAAGAGAGGCTATCGAAAACCCCAGGGCGACAAATCCAGCATAATATAACCCCGTTGTTTTCAGCTTTGGCATATTCAAATTACGTTCTTCACTGTATTCGGTCATGTCGATTTCGATGATTTTATCATTGCGCAAGCTGAAGTAATTAGGACAAATATCCCCGTCTGGAAGCATTCCACAAAATAACTGCCGCCCCGGCCATTGTCACCAACCCCAGCACAAAAACAGCGCCCGGATTAAACGCATCATGAATGATACCACCAAGCGGCCCGGCCACCAAAGGGGCTAACCCCATATAGCTGATCGCCATTAGGGACTGCGAAGTGGACGACCATTCATCGGGTGTCCGGTCCGTCAGAAGGGCAATCGAGCCGGTGAGGGTCAACCCATAGGCGATCCCTTTCAGTACGGAAAAATATGGCAGGTTGTTCGGATTCGAAACCAGAATGTACCCAAGGAACGCTGCAGCCGAAAACGCATATCCCAGCAGGATCGCATTTGGCCTTCCGATTACCTTCGCTATTTTCTTCATATAGAACATGGCAGGCAGTTCAAAGAAGGCGGCACTGGCGATCATTACCCCGATGAGAAAGTTACCCCCGCCAAGGGAGCGTGCATAAATCCCTTCAAAGGTCATGGTCAGGCTGTTGGAAATCCCCGACAAAAAGATGGCAGCCAGGAGCATCAGCAGCCCTTTATCCCGGAATAACGACTTTAGAGATCCCCGCTCCCGGGTTTGGATGATTTCCCCTTCGTCCAATTTCCCGGAGACCCAAACCAGCGGGATCGCCAGCAAACTGGCAACGGTGAACATCGGCGCAAAACTGAACTTTTGCCAGATAGCGCCGAACACCAAAGCGCTGGTCGCAAAACCAAAAGAGCCCCACAGCCGCATCCCCCCATAATTCAGGTTCTCCCTTTTTGCCATCCGGGCGATCAGTCCGTCCGCGATCGACATTACCGGACTGTTCAGTAAGGCTAATGGCACCAACACCATCAAAAATTGTGCAAAATTATTGGGAAACTGCAAAAAGAAGATCGAGATCGCCCAACCCAACAACCCCAACCGCAGGATGCGGACTCGCCAGTTTTTTACATCTGCCAGCGATGCCACCGGTGCCGCAAACAACAGCATGGAAACCGGTACCAGACTGGAGAGCAATCCGATCTGCTTCCCACTGATGCCCAGATC
Organism: Chloroflexota bacterium; assembly: GCA_003250455.1. Classification (GTDB taxonomy): domain Bacteria; phylum Chloroflexota; class Anaerolineae; order Anaerolineales; family UBA11579; genus UBA11579. Next base: position 3,575 of record QKGK01000585.1, read on the forward strand.
TGCAATATACACATACAAATACGGCATATAGGAACCAGCACACAGAAAGGTGAACAGGTAATAAAGAGAGCCTGTCAGAGAGGAATTGATCGCAATGGGACGGAATACTTTTTCATTTTCCATCGAAAACCTCAACAACAAAGAATTCTCTATTGGATACTGCACACCAATTCAACTATCGTACCTGCAGCAATCCAATTGAGAATAGTGTTGAGCCTGTCTTTCCAGACAGGCTCAACGGGAATAATGATCTGTGGGATCAGATCATCCGGTGTGCTTTTTGATGTAACCTTTCAGCATGGCCTGCTGCGCCTGAACAACAGCGAGCGTATCGGTCGGTTCACCTTCATACTCGCTGGAGATCCACCCGGTGTAACCCAGGTCGAGTAGCGCTTTGACCACGCCTTCATAATCCAGGTTAGGCTCCTCGCCATCCACCATGCTGTAAAACTTGCCGTGGAAGTGGATCAGATAATCCTTGAACTCGGCCATATCATTGGGGTCAGACCAACCATTCATATCCCAGACAAAATCCACCCAGGCGATGGTATCTTCATCCGCGCCCATTTCTTTCAGCGTTTCAACTGCCTGCTCCAGGGGAGTCTGCTGCCCCCACAGCGCTACGGCTTTATCAAACAGGTTTTGCGGCACGCCATATCCCTTGGACATATTGAGGGTGCGCCTGGTGATCGAGCGGCCAAAGATGCCGCCATCCGGGATGATGCCTAAAAATTCAGAGGAAATCCGCTTGACCTGTGCGATCAGCATCTGGCTGTACTCCGACTTGATCATCAGAGGCATGTGCAGTTCGTATCCCATTTTGACATTATATTTCTCGGCATACGGGATCAGCTTTTCGGCAACCTCATGGGTGAAATACTGCAGCCGGGCAATCGGAAAGCCCAGTTTGGCAGCGCCTTTGATCTGCGGGATGGTATATTCAAAGATCTCATCCGGGGTCAAGTCCCGGTGCGGCAGCATATACGGGTCTGCATAGGTGCCATAGCAGGTCGGGATCAAACCATTTCGCTCGACCGAGCTTTTGAAGGTGCGTTCAAATTCATCCGTCACTTCTGGGAAACCGCGATGGTGAGAAGGGCCGACAATTTCAACGCCCCCACCCAATTGGGCAGCCAGCTGCATCATGTCTTCAAACGACCATTTATAAGAGGTGTATTCGTTGGTAAAGCTGTGGAACGTCACGCCAATTTGGAATGTGTTTTTCTCAGTCATTGTGGTTCCTCCTATAATGGGATTTCGACGGGCAGTTGTTTTTTGGAAGGATGCGGGAACGCCCCTCTTCCAGCGGTGATGTACGGTTCGATCACCACCATATTGCCTTCA
>QKGK01000181.1 GCA_003250455.1 Chloroflexota bacterium
TATTGAAAGTAAAGGAAGCCAATCGGAATGGAAAAGATTGCAGTTTATATAGAAACGGGCAAAAAGAAAACCTTCGCCGGGGCAGTGGATTGGCCGGGCTGGTGCCGCTGGGGGAAGGATGCCCAGGCGGCCTTCCAGGCACTGGTGGACTACGCCCCGCGTTATGCCAAAGCGCTGACAGCCAGCAATCTGAACTTTGAGATACCCGCAAGCGTGGACGATTTTCAGGTCGTCGAGGAACACCCCGGAACTGCCACCACGGATTTCGGCGCACCGGATGCTGTTCTGGAAGGCGACCGCGATCCATTTGATCAGGCGGCTTTTGAGCGTTTGGATGCTGTCCTGCAAGCCTGCTGGGATGTGTTTTTCACTGCTTTGGAAACTTCGCAGGGACGGGAACTGCGCAGGGGGCCGCGCGGGGGCGGTCGTGACCAGCAGAAAATGACCCGCCATCTGCTGGATAGCCATGCAGCTTACCTGCGCAAGATTGGCTGGAACTATAAGCTGGAATCAACGTTACCGCTTGAGGCGGAACTGGCCCGCGCTTGCGATGTGACAGGGGAGGCACTTTCTGCTGCCCGGTATGGCGAGCTGCCGGAGACCGGCCCGCGGGGGGGAGAACTGTGGCCGGTGCGCTACTTCGTCCGCCGGGCTGCCTGGCACATCCTCGACCATGCATGGGAGATCGAAGACCGGCTGGAGTAAAAAATAACTATACTGGAGGTTACCAAATGGACTGGAAAAAAGGACGCGGCAAATTGGGTGTCTTTCAGCCACTGATCGGCGTGTGGCTGGCTGAAGCAGAATCGGATTTGGGACCGGTCACCTGCCGGCGGGAATTTTCCAAAGTGCTGGATGGAACCTATCTCCAGCTAACTGCCGACTGGACGGTTCCCAATGGCAGCTATCAGGAAATTGCCTTGATCGGGGTCAACCGGGAAAAGGAGCTTTGTTTTTGGTCGTTCACCTCGGATGGCAAACAGTCTCAGGGGGTATTAGCGGATGTCAGTGATGTGCACCCGCTGGCGGTGGGGTTTGAGGCCCAGATGCCTGCCGGGTTGGCCAGGAATATCTACTGGCCGGATGAAGTCATTGGGTTCCATTGGGCAGTCGAATCGCATTCCAAAAAAGGGTGGAACAGATTTGTCCATCATCATTATTTGCCGGTGGAACCGGAATAAGATTTTGTGCCCGGAATGGCCGTCTGAACCTGATAATTTAGGAGAAAAGAAACACCCCGCCAATGCCCCGGTGGAGTATTTTTGCTGGTTGTGGCTTGATCTATGGTGGAGGCAGTGGATTCCCGCTACAAACATGCGGGAATGACGCGCTGCAAAAGTGATAAGGGGTCAAGACAGGGTATGGGGTGAATTCAAATGAAGGAAAAAAGTGATACGCATCCTGATTACTGATCCCAAGTTGCCTCATTCCTCCCCCGAACGTTGGGTCAGCGATCTTTTGGATTATTGAGGATCAGCACAACCGCGGCGATCACCAGGCCCAATAAAATCACGCCCCCACAAAGTATCAGCGTAAAAGATATACTCATGTTCTCTCCTTGATCAAAGCTTGTTGAATCAATTCCAGCGCAGACTTAATCTTTCCGATCACTTCCGGGCTGTTCTGCGCCTTGATGCCATCCAGCTGCTGCACCCAGGGGTAAAGGGATGGATGTGTGGGGCAGTAGGATTCTGTCAGTGTGGAAACCGTCCCCTTGCGGATGCGCAGGGCCAGCAAAATGCCTTTGCGGTCATGCGGAACAGCGCGCAGCTGCTCCAGGTCGTGCGCCAGCATGGAGGAGATTTCCGCAGTGGGGATATCCGCCCGCTGGAAGAAGAATGGGCGGTAGTAGCTTTTTTCCACCATCTCCGCCGGATTTAGTCCCTCATTGTAGTTATGTTTTTCCAGCGATTCCTGGCATGCGGAGAGGAACCCGTTCAGGTAGATATAGAAGCGCAGGTTGAGGTAGCCGATGGCAGTTTCCTCGGAGGGCTGCAGGCTGGTGAGCAGTGATTGGTAGGTGCTTTCACCTTCTATAAAAATACGCTGCGGGGCGCTCTCCGGTGGAAAGTAAGCCTCCAGAGTGGTGTGGATGGCTGACAGGTGCGCCAGCAGGTTGGGGGACAGGGTGGCCCATTTTTCCACGGTATTGTCCAGCGGGCCAAACTCGGCACCGAGGGCGTCCAGGTTGGGTTGGAAGAATGACTTTGTCATCGGGTTACAGCCGGGATGCCAGGAAGGGGACGATCATTTCTTCTTCGGCCATGCCGCCATGCCGCCCGATGATCGGGTTGGGCTTGGCGCCCCACCACCAGAAAGCCCTGCCGCGCGCCAGCGCCACCAGATCTCCGGTGCGGTCGTAGATGCCGGGGTGCTTCTCGCCGGGGCCGAACAATCCTTTTTCCAGGGCGTAAGCCGGGTCCAGCAGGGTAAACTGGTTGGGCCAGGTGCGCTCGATATATTCACGGACGGCTTCCATCTGGCCGGGTTTGATATACAGGAAGGCCAGGCGGTTCTCCCCGGTGGGCAGGATGTGCAGCCGCCGGGTGAGGTCGGGGTGGTTGCGCAGGTCGTAGTGGTCGTCCAGTTTGTTGGTGGTCACCTGCCCATGGTCGGCGGTCAGGATCACCAGCGTGTTTTGCTTCTGCGCCGGGGTGAGCTTTTGCAGGAACTGCTGTTCAAAAGCCCGGCTGAAGGCATGGAACTCGGCTTCGATGCGCTCGTCGTCCGGGCCGTGCAGATGGGAAAGGCCGTCCACTTCAGGCCAGTACGCCCAGGTGAACAGCTTTTCGGCAGCGGTCTGCTCCCAGAGCTGGCGCACGCTGACCCACATATCCACTGCGGTGCTGGTGCCGTGTTTTTCCACGTCATTAAAGAACATCTGCGACAGGCCGGAGTGGATGATGGAGTAGTGCTGGAAGGCGTGCGCCTGCACGCCGTGCTCGGCCAGGTGCGGCCCGATGGGGTCCACCGGAAGGAAGGTTTCCGGGGAGAATCCGGCTTGTCTAAGCTGCCCGGCGCCGCCGCCGTGGAAGGTGATCGGGGAGTGCAGGATGGTGTTGGCGACCACGCCGTATTCCTTCAGCCAGGTCTCGTACCCGACGATGCCGTGAGTGCGCGGGGCGGTGGCTGTCCAGTAGGAGGTCAGGGCAGCGCTGGTAGTGCTGGGGGTGATCGAGGTCAGCGGGGCCAGCAGGCCGTTTTGTATGAGCTCATGCCAGACGGAATCCGGCTGGTTTTTGATCCAGGCCTGGAAGCGGTGCAGGGCAAGCGCGTCCATCAGGATCAGGAGAACCCTGTCCACCCCCTCACCCATCGGGTCGAGGATCTCCGGGATAAGGGCGGGAATCTCTGTCTTGGGCGGCGCTCCCAGAATTTGGCAAATGCTGTTGGGAATGTTGAGGATCGACTGCCCCTGATAGTTGGGATGGATGAACTCTGCGGGCAGGTCCAGCTCGGGCAGCTTATAGCTGCGCAGGCGCGGGAGCAGTTGGGGGGTCAGGTCGGTCATGGTTTCTCCTAATGAGAGATTTTCTCCCGGATGGGTTCCAGGCTGTGGGTATTATACTCTCTGTATGGGATGGGTTTACAGATTCAGCATGGGCAGGGGGCGATAAATCGTTATAATACCGGTATGGACATGATTCCTTCTTCTAAAAAAATCATACATCTATTCTTCATTGGCTTGCTGCTGGCTTTGTTGATTCTGTTGGCTGCCTGCGGTGCTGCGGTGAACAATGGCGGGAATACAGGTGACGGAACCCAGCGCACGCTGCGGATCATCACCTCCACGCCGCAAAATACCCCGACCCCGACGGTCACACCGACCCCGATCGTGCCGGTGCTGTCTGAAGATGCGCTGACCGGTGCCAGTGTGGATTTCTGGTATGTGTGGACGCCTGCCGTGCCCGACCCGATCGCCGACCTGGTGATGTGGTTCAACGCCGAAAATGCCTACGGCATCACGGTGACCACACGCACCTTCTCGCTTCCATCTGAATTCGAAGCGGCCATGACCCAGGCGGTAGCTGATGGCAATGTGCCCGATCTGGTGTTGGCGCACCCGTACCAGTATCAGGCCTGGGCGGCGGATGAAGCCGTGGTAGACCTGACCCCTTACCTGGAGAGCGATGCCTACGGGATGGGCGCCAGTACGCTGGCTGATTTTTACCCGGTGTTCCTTGACCGGGATGTGTACGGCGATGCCCGCTGGGGCTTCCCCGGGCTGTTTACCGCGGATGTGATGCTGTATAACCAGACCTGGGCCGAGGAATTGGGGTTCAGCAGAACGCCGGCCACTGCCGAGCAATTTCAGCAGCAGGCGTGTGCAGCTGCCGAGGAATCCGGCGGGCTGGAAGGCGGCTATATGGTGGTGTCTGCGCCGGGGAGCGCGGCCGCCTGGCTGCTGAGCAATGCCGGTCATCTGGTGGAAGACGGCCGCTACCTGTTCGATTGGGAGCCGGTGCAGCATGCCTTCACATTTTTGGCCGACCTGCGGGAAGCAGGCTGCGCCTGGTCTCCGGGAGTGCGTTACCCGGATGCGGAATTCTTCGACCGGCAGGGGCTGTTCTATTCGGTGTCCACGGTGGAACTGCCTTTTGTGTACGCCAATTACGAAGCCTCCGGCAGCACGGATGAGTGGGTGGCGATCGGATACCCGAATGAATCGGGCGACCCGGTTGTCTCGGTATCCGGGCGGTCGTACGTGGTGATGCAGTCCACCACCGAGCAGCAGATCGCCGCGTGGCTGGTGATCCGGGATCTGGTGGGGGAGCGCAGCCAGGCGCACCTGGCCGAGACCCAGGCATATCTGCCGCTGGACGAGAATGCCGCCATTCGCATTCAAGGGGAGGGCAGTTTGCCCGACCAATGGTACCAGGCGGCAGCCATGCTGGAGAATG
>QKGK01000304.1 GCA_003250455.1 Chloroflexota bacterium
AATGTTGCCTGTCCTTCCAGAATCGTCCAGACCTCGTCAGCTATGCTGCGTAAAACTGTCAGCGGTTGACCGGGGACCAGGGAAACCACATCCACCTGGCCGAAGCGGCGCAACAGCGGGTCGTGCTCGCTGACGACCGTCAATAGCGGTCCATTGGGCTGCAAATCCACCAGCAGCATGTCGGCAATGGCAAAGTTTGTTTTCATCTGGCTGCCTCTCAACGCAGGAGTTTCCGGATATCCCGGATGTGCAGATTGACATGCAGGTAATACAGGCGCAGCATCTCATCCAGCGCGGCATGCCCCAGGTAAGGGTGCCGGCCTTCCCGCTGCAAATCGGCTTCGGCCAATCCACGCACAAAGCTTACCATACGTGCCCGCCGCTGACGGAACATTTCCATGAGAAGTTGCCGGTCGGTTTGGTGCAGTTTTTCCACTGCCCCGGCATTATAGCGGTCGATATTAAAATCTTCACTCACGCCGCTGCCCTGAGCAACAATATGCTCAAAAAAGCGGCGCAGCCCATCTTCCGAATCGACAATGTGGGCCAGCACCTCATGCACGCTCCACTGCGCGCCATCGGCATATAGCTCCTGGGCCCACAGTTCATCCGGCAAAGTGGAGAAAAAAGTTTCCGTCTTTTCTCCCTCTGCGGCAATCTTTTCCGCCAGCTTTTGCACCGGGGAAAGCTCGCTCATTTCAGCACCCGTGTGGCGTTCAGCACCGCCAGGATGGTCACGCCTACATCGGCAAACACGGCTTCCCACATGCTGGCTTCCCCGGCAATCCCCAGCACAATGAACAATGCCTTGATCCCCAATGCCAGGAATATGTTCTGCCAAACGATCCGGCGCGTGCGCCGCCCGATCCGCACCGCATCGGCCACGCGTGTCACGGTGTCCGTCATCAGGACCACATCTGCGGTCTCTTTGGCCGCGTCGGTGCCAAAGGCGCCCATGGCGATGCCCACGTCGGCGCGGGCCAATGCCGGGGCATCATTGATCCCGTCCCCCACAAAGGCCACTGTGCCTTCTTTCCGACTGGCGATAATCGCTTCAACTGATTGGAGCTTGTCTTCCGGCAGCAGACCGGCCTTGTAGTCATCCAGACCGACCGCCAGCGCTACTTGCCTGGCGACGCCTTCCTGGTCGCCAGAGAGCATGACTACGTCTTCTACCCCCAACCGGTGCAGGTCTTCCACCGCCGCTTTCGATTCAGGCTTGATCTCATCGGCCACGACAATATGCCCATAATATTTTCCGTCAACAGCCAGGTAGACGACCGTACCGGGAACATCGCAGTTGGTGTGATCGATCTTTTCCCGGTGCATGAAGGCATCGTTGCCCACATGGATCAGGCTGCCATTTGATTTGGCCCGCACCCCGAACCCGGCCACCTCTTCCACTTGCATCAACTGGTCCGCAGGGGCAATCTCGCCATACTGACGGGTATATGCCTGGCGCAGTGCGCTGGCAACCGGGTGGCTGGAATGCGCTTCCGCCTCCACTGCCAGCCGAAGTAATTCTTCCTCGGCAATGCCTTCCTGCGGGGCAATTTCAGTCACTCGGAAATCACCTTTGGTCAGCGTACCTGTCTTGTCAAAGATGACCGTGCGGACTTTTGCCAGCACGTCCAGATAATTAGCCCCCTTCACCAGAATCCCGCGCCGGGAGGCGCCGCCGATCCCACCAAAATAGCCCAGGGGAATGCTGACCACCAGCGCACACGGGCAGGAGACCACCAGGATCACCAGCGCCCGGTACAGCCATTTCTGGAACGGCTCACCCGGGATTAACAGCGGCGGCAGGAAGGTCACCGCCAGGGCCAGCGCAACCATCGCCGGGGAATACCATTTGGCAAACTGGGTGATAAAGCGTTCTGTTTTGGCTTTGCGCTCGGTTGCATGCTGAACCAGGTCGAGCATGCGTGCGACGGATGATTCAGCCAGCGGCTTAGTCACTTCCACGGTCAGCAAGCCGCTCTGGTTGACCGTACCGCCAAACACCGGGCTGCCTGCCGAGACTTCCACCGGCACCGATTCGCCGGTGAGCATCGAGGCGTCCACGCGGGAAGCGCCTTCCCGCACTGCCCCGTCAAGCGGGATGCGCTCTCCGGGCCGCACCAGGATCATCTGACCCACGGCCACATCTTCCGGGAGCGCTTCGGTTGTACTGCCATCCGGCTGTAATAACGTGGCCGATTCCGGCCTGACATCCATCAATGACTGGATCATGTTGCGCGAATGGTTCACCGAGCGCTGCTGGACGAACTCACCGATCTGGTAGAACAGCATCACCCCCACCGCTTCGGGCAGCTCGCCTATGGCAATTGCTCCCAGCGTGGAGATGCTCATCAAAAAGGTCTCGTCGAACCAGTTGCCGTGGCGAATGTTCTGGACTGCCCGCCAGAGCACCTGAGACCCGGAGATCAGATAGGCAGCGCCAAATACCAGCCAGCGGCCAAACTCGTAGGGCAGGCTGCTCAACCAGCGGTTGAAGACCAGCCCGAGCACGAATAGGGCCAGCGATGCCAGGATCTTGGCAAGCTCGCGGCGCGCTTCGGGGGCCAGGCCAACCTGCTTCTCCTGGGTGGCTTTCATCAGCACATCCGGCTCCAGCTGCTTGATCAGCGCCTGCACTTCGTCCACCTGATCGCTGTCCAGATGCAGGGTGGAGGTGGCAAAGTTCACCTTGGCAAAGCGCACCCCCGGCATTTTGCTCACCCCATCTTCAATTTTGGCCGCGCAGGTGGCGCAGTCTAAATTTTCCAAATAATATTTTTTGATTTCTGTATTTTTAATCTCTGTCATTGATTCATCCATGCAAAATATGTTCGCGTCCAACCTGGAAGAGATGGTTTACGTGGTCGTCCATCAGGGAATAGAATACCTGCCGGCCTTCTTTTCGGGTGCGGACCAACTGCATCTGCCGTAACCCGCGCAGATGGTGCGAAGTCGCCGATTCGCTCAGCCCCACTTCTTCGGCAATCGATCCGACATTCAGTTCCCCCTGGACCAAAGCTGCAATAATTTTTAATCTACTCGGGTCGCTGAACGCCCGGAACAGCTCCGCCAGGGAAGCCGCGTGTGTATCGTCTAACATCCGATCTCCTCGTTTTATATCAATATATGAATAAGTATTCATATATTTTTCTCAATTTTAATCCACCCTCCCGGAACTGTCAACCCATATCCGGAAGGGTGGCTTATATTTTCAGAATTGGCTTACTTCCGGAACAAACTGCTGATAAAGAACCACAGATTTGCCGGGCGTTCGGCCAGACGGCGCATGAAGTACGGGTACCACTCCTGCCCAAATGGCACATAGATGCGCACCGGGTAACCCTGCGCGGCCAGTTCCTGCTGCAGGTCGCGGCGGATGCCGTGGAGCATCTGGATCTCAACCTTCTCTTTCGGCACACCGATTTCCTGAGCGTAGGCAATCGCGTAGTCGATCCGGGCTTTGTCGTGCGATCCAACCGCCGTGACCGGCGGCCAGCGTCCATCACCGCTGACGACCGGTGAAGCGGGGGAAGCTGCGTGGTCCAGCATCATTTTTGTCAGGCGGTCAAAAGCCGCATCCACATCAGCTTTCCGGGGGTAGGCCACACTGGGAGGTTCCTTATACGCCCCTTTCACCATGCGGATGCGGGTATCTTCCTCCAGCAGGTCAGTGGTGTCCTTCTCGCTGCGGTACAGGCAGGACTGGATCACCATCCCGACATTATCCATTTGGTAATCGTGCCGCATCTTCCAGTACACCCGCAGGGTTGCGTCCACGCAGGGGGAATCCTCCATATCAATGCGCACAAATAGTTTTTTCTCTGCCGCTGACCTCAAAATGCGCAGCAGGTTTTCCTCGCACAAACTTTCGTCGATCAGCAAGCCGATCTGTGTCAGCTTGACCGAAAGGCCGGATTTGATCCCGGTGTTCTCGATAGTTTCCAATATCTTGATGATCGAGTCTGCGGTCTGGGCAGCCTGCTTCGTTGTTTCGGTATGTTCACCCAGCATATCCATGGTGGCGAACATCCCCTGCTGGTTGAGCGCTTGCACCGCGGCAACCGCCTGCTCCAGTGTTTCCCCTGCGACAAAACGTAACGCCACCTTCCGGGCGATCTTCCATCCCATCATCAGGCGGCGCATCCATGTAGCTTGCGATAAATAAATCAATATTGAACGCAGCATATTTTATCCTTGTTCAAGGTCTCCTTTATTCACCATTTTCAAGTGAATTCTAGCACAATTTTACTGGATAAGGAAATCACCTTTCTTCAAAAGACAGCTATCTAAACTGGCGCTCATTTCTTTTCTCTGAATACAATTCCGCCAAAACAGGGAAATAAAACCGTGATATACTGCCAGCTAGCTGTAAAAAGGATGAAATTATGCGTATTCGTAGAAGTGGATCAATACTTAGATGGATATCGGTAGGCTCACTGGTGCTGGCAATCATCTTGCTGGCCGTTCAGCTGATCATGTTCAGCCGCTCCCGGATCACCTACCCGGCGAATATGACCATTGCTGGCGTACCTGTTGGCGGGCTGACCAGAGATCTTGCGGCCTCCCGCCTGCTGGAAGTGTTCAATGAGCCGATTGAGCTGCATTACCAGGAGGCAACCATTCAATTAGACCCGCCGGTGGTCGGCTTTGAACTCAATCTGGAAAGTATGCTGGCAACTGCCGACCTTGCCCGAACCGGCGGCCAGTTCTGGACGGAATTCTGGGGGTTTATGTGGAACGAGGAGAAACAGATCGAACCGGTTCCAATGGACGCCTCTTTTTCCGAATCACTGCTGCGCAGCTACCTGGAAAGCGAGATCGCACCCCGCTACGACCAGGCAGCCGTTGCCGCCCGCCCGCAGGTGGGCTCTACCGAGTTCCAACCCGGTCAGGCTGGTACGACCATTGATATCAGCCGGGCAGTTATTCAAATCGAGAATGCCCTGGAATCCCCTACCAGCCGGGTGGTCAACCTGCCGCTGCAAGAGAGCGACCCTGGTCGTCCGGCGTTTGCCAACCTGGAGATCCTGCTCAAGCAGATTTTGGATGTGGCGGAATTTGACGGGATCGCCGGGCTGTACCTTCACGACCTGCAAACTTCACAGGAAATCCATTTTTTGTATTCAGACGGGGTGGACTACCCCACTGAACCAGACCTCGCTTTTACTGCTTCTTCGATCATCAAGATCCCGATCATGATCACCGGCTACGTGCACATCGCAGAACCCTACCCCACCGAAGCCCTCAACCTGATCTCCGGTATGATCGAACAATCTGGGAACGACCCGGCCGACTGGCTGCTGGAGCAATATGTCAACCAACAGGCCGGCCCGCTGGTGGTCACCAACTACATGGAAGAACTTGGACTCAAGAACACTTTCCTGGCCGGGTACTTCTATTATGGCGCACCACTGCTGGCTTATTACACCACCCCGGGCGACTCGCGCGAGGATCTTAACACCAACCCGGACCCATACAACCAGACAACCCCTTCCGACATCGGGATGCTGCTGACCGATCTGTATACCTGTGCCAATAACAATGGCGGCGCGCTGCTGGCGGTCTTCCCGGATGAGATCACCCAGAAGGAATGCGTGGATATGATTGACACGCTCACCCGCAACCATACGCCATTCCTGCTGGAAGCTGGCGCGCCGGATGGCACCACCATCGCACACAAGCATGGGTGGGTCTCCGATGTGACCACCGGCGCCATCACTACGATTGGCGATGCCGGGATCGTCTACACCCCGGCTGGCGATTATGTGCTGGTGATCTACTTCAACCACCCGACCCAATTGGTGTGGGACCCGATGTCCAAGCTGATGGCCGACCTCGCCCAGGCGGTTTATAACTACTATACGATCGATTAGAATCCCCAATACAAGATCTATAACGGGCTGATAGAGCCCGTTATTTTTTTAACTGGTTTGGGCATGATCAAAGCTCAACCCACCCTTTGGTGCCGGAAAAATGCACTTGAATCAGCATCTAAGAATCTATATAATGAATACAACACCCAGTACAATCTCGGCGTATAAATGAGGGAAAAAGATTTCATCTAGAACCCCACAAACCTGGATATACGCCTCACAGCAATGCTCCTTACCCTGGGAAATCTGCGACATTCAAATTACCTCCTGCAGGTAATTTTCGGCTCGTTGATTATCTTCGCTTCATTCAATTCTTCCACTATTGATTTGGAGGAATCTTATGTTATTTAAATTTTCGAATCTGGGGCTTATGATCCTCTTCCTGCTGTCATTCGCAGGGGGGATAGCACCAGATCAACCACCACCCGAAGACTTTAACCTGGAAACCTACGAATATGTTTCGGATCAGCTGCTGGTGCGGTTTGAACCAGCCATCAAAAATGATCGCGCCACCCAGATATTGACCGAACTGGGTGTAGAGCGCATCCGGAAAATCGATCAAATCGATGTGGATGTAGTGAAACTGCCAAAAGGATTGACAGTAGAAAAAGCGCTGGAAATTTTCAACAAGAGAGGCGAAGTCCTGTATGCAGAACCAAACTACATCGTTACGCTGGCCAGCAATTTAAATGTGGAAGTGGATAGCCAGTGGGGTCTTCAGAAAATCGAAGCCCCTGCTGCATGGGCTGAGGTAACCGAGCATACCCCAGCCTTGATTGCCGTGGTCGATACCGGCGTTGACCCGGACAATCCCGATCTATACGACAATATCTGGACGAACCCGTTTGAGGATCCCACAGACAATATCGATAACGATGGGAATGGCAAAATCGACGATACCTGGGGATGGGATTTCGTCAACAATGATAACGATCCCATGGACGATCATATGCACGGGACCGCTGTCTCCAGTGTGGCTGCCGGCAATCTGGACGGTCAGGGGGTTGCCGGCGTCTGCCCTTGGTGCCAGATCATGTCGGTAAAGGTGATGAGCGCAGAAGGCTCTGGAACGCTGGATGCGGCCGCAGCAGGGATCATCTATGCCGCCGACCTCGGTGCTAAGGTAATCAACCTCAGCTTATCGGCGCCAGGAGGCACACAGACCATGGCAGATGCTGTCGAGCATGCCTGGAACGCGGGCACGCTGGTGGTCGCTGCAGCAGGCAATGACGGATCAGAAACCACCGTTTGGCCGGCCGCATACCCACATGCCATGGCAGTCGCTTCCACCGACAAATTCGATCTCCATTCTTGCTTTTCCAATTATACCGATGGGTTTGTGTCTGTTGCTGCCCCCGGTTCGGAAATTTTATATGCCAATCTCCTCGGCGGCACTAAGACCGGCGACGGCACGTCACTCGCAACGCCGCATGTCGTCGGGCTGGCCGGCCTGCTCCTCAGCCAGAATCCCGGCCGAACCAACCAGGAACTTTGGGATCTGATTAAATATAGCGCCAATGACCTTGGGCCGGAAGGTTACGACGGATTCTTTGGCTACGGGCGGATTAACGCTTACCGCGCGGTGATGGGGATCACCACACCCACCACCCCACCGGAAGAAGATTATGTGCTGGTGGACGATGCCACCGCGTATGGCAATTCCCGCAAGCTTGCCCGGTCAGCAGACGGCGTTTTACATATGGTCTGGTATGACAAAACTGCCACTGAGTATCTGGTCCGTTATGCCACATCCGCAGATGACGGCGCAACCTGGAACCAGGCAGAGAACATCTTTTCAAGCAGTGCGGAAACCTACCATCCAGCAATCGCTCTGGATAAAAACAATCTTTATGTGGTCTTCCCGTCGCGCTTCGAATCCTCAAATTACCGGGTATTGTTTACCTCCAAACCGGTTGCCGGGGGCAGCTGGTCGGAACCTATCCCGCTGCTGGGGGGAAGCTATCATGCTGTCAGGCCGGATCTATTCCTCGACCCGACCACTAACCGCCTGCACGTGGTTGCCTCCAGCTTCGACAATGCGAAATATGCCTACTATAGTTCCTCCGATGATCGTGGAAGTTCCTGGACGCCGGTCACAAATGTGAATTTTGCATACAATACCCGGTATGCCAGTGTATATGCCTATAAAGACCACGTTTACATTGCCAGCCGCCTGACCAATGGATTTCCCCTGATCCCCACCTTTTACCTTTCGATGATGAGATCACTGGACGGTGGAGCCACCTGGCAGGACCGCCTTTTGTTTGTCGAACATTTGGCGCTCACTTCGGGAGAATACGGGCTCTCGCTCTCAGGCTATCAAGATACCCTCTACTTGCTCCACGAACACAACCAGCTGATCCAGTTCAGAAAAAGCAGCACATATTTCACCTGGTCAGGGGCGACCCTGTACAATCAGGGTGGGGGAAAATGGCCGTCCATCACCGTCACGCCCGACCAGCATGCCTGGCTTGCATGGCTCAATGATAAAGACCAGCTGATGATGCGCAACTATATTGGCGGGGCGTTGAACCTGGTATCAAGTTACAACTCCACCAAAACGCTTTACAATGCCAAATACCCGAATTTCAAAGTGAACAACAATTACGGGAAAGTGGAATGGGTCAGCACAAACTGTAACGGCGCTCCCCTGGCGTTGTCCTACGACTCCGAGGATGATGCCAATATGCCGCCTTATGCGTTCTTTTCTTTCCCGGCAGAACTCCAACCCGGCGTCCCAATCCAGTTTGATGCTTCCGAGTCTTACGATATGGATGGGCAGGCGCTGACCTATGATTGGGACTTCGGAGATGGGAACCAGGGTTCCGGTGTCAGCCCGGAACACACCTTCATCTCCGACGGAGATTTCATCGTATCCCTGACCATATCCGATGGCTTTGGCGGAACCGATACGATAACTGAGGTTATATCCATTGCCCCGAACCAACCTCCCTTAGCAGACATCGGTGGACCTTATTCCGGCGTCGAGGATATCCCGATCGCTTTTAATGGTTCCGGATCCTCCGACCAGGAAGGCGACCCGCTCACCTACCTATGGGACTTTGGGGACGGCAGCAGTGCGACCGGCCCAACCCCCAGCCATCTATATGCTTTTGGCGGAACATTTACGGTGGGGCTGACAGTTATCGACAGTGTCGGGGGGGAAGATTATGCCGAGACTCTGATTAATGTTACTGAGGTCAACGACCAACCGGTAGCCCTGACCAACGGCCCTTATGTCTCCAGTACGGAAACTGCGATCCTCTTTGATGCTTCTGCTTCCTATGATCCGGATAACCGGGATGCAAGCCCCGATAACAACCAGACGTTGACCTTTCTTTGGGACTTTGGGGATGGGTCCACCAGCACAGAAATCTCCCCCAATCACAGCTATACCGATCCCGGGGGATATACCGTCACCCTCACGGTTTTCGATGGCAGCGAACAAAATGGTACCGGGACCGCCATTACAACCGCATCCGTGACCAAGGACCCCACCACCATGAATGTGGGCGATCTGGACGGTTTCAGCACCCTGGACAAGAACTGGTGGTCAGGATCCGTAAGGATATACATTGAGAACGATCTGGGAGAACCTGTTTCCGGTGCAATCGTTTCGGGTACCTGGAGCAGCGGATTTGACGGGCCGGACACCTGTACCACTGATTTCAGCGGGTGGTGTACAGTTGAAAGCGGGGCAGTCCTGAAGAAAATTGGTTCGATGGACTTCAGCGTAGGCGACATTCAGCACAATCTGCTGGCATATATACCCGGAGACAACCTCGACCCGGATGGGGACAGCAGCGGCAGCATCATCACGGTCTATGTAGAATCTGTGGTGGTCGAACCGACGCCCACACCAACGCCGACCCCAATCCCAACCACGACGCCAACGCCACCACCTCCAACATCCGGAGATCTACATATTGGCGATCTGGATGGCATTTCCATTCCTGTGCGGACTAAGTGGGAGGCAAACACAACCATACTGGTGCACGACCAGGATGAAAAACCGCTGGCCGGGGTCACTGTGACCGGGGTGTGGAATATTGGGGGTGAAGCTTCATGCGTCTCCAATGTAGATGGCCTCTGCACCGTGACCAAAAATAATCTGAAACTCACCGAATCGGTTGTTTCATTCGAGATCATTGATGCAGCCCTCAGCGGGTGGGCGTATCTCCCCTTAGCAAACCACGACCCGGACCCTGACAGTGACGGGACTGTGATCTTCATAGCTGCACCCTAAAAAATACCTGTAGTTCCACCAGGAGCAGTTCGAATTGAACTGCTCCTTTTTTTGTTCCTTTTCAGATCTCTTAACCTGGATTAATTGCATTTAATGAACATTTGTTCTATAATAGAGTCATGGAAATCTTGGAGCAGCTTTCTCTGACGCAGGTCAACGCCGGGCTGGAAGCCGACAGCCCGCGCGAGGCGCCTTCCTGCTATACCCCTGCCCACAAGGACCTGCCGATCACCAACGCGCGTATGCCCAACGGTCAGACCATCAAGCTGCTCAAGACCATGGTGACCTCGGCATGCGAGCGGGACTGCTTCTACTGCCCCTTCCGCGCCGGGCGCGATATGCGCCGGGCCACCTTCACTCCGGACGACCTGGCAAAGACCTACATGACGCTGTATTACGCCAAAGCGGTGGAAGGCATCTTCCTCAGCTCGGGGATTATTGGCGGCGGAGTGCGCATCCAGGACAAGATCATCGCCACGGCGGAGCTGCTGCGCGGCAAATATGACTACAAGGGATACCTGCATGCCAAGATCATGCCCGGTGCAGAGAAAGACCAAATCGCCCGTCTGATGGAGCTTGCCAGCCGGGTCTCACTCAACCTGGAAGCCCCCAACACCGAGCGCCTGCGCCGTCTGGCCCCCAAAAAGGTCTTCATGGAAGAGCTGGTGCGCCGCCTGCTGTGGGTGGAGGAGATCCGGACCACCCAGTCCCCCTTCAAGACCTGGAACGGCCGCTGGCCGTCCTCTGCGACCCAGTTTGTCGTCGGCGCGGTCGGCGAAAGCGACCTGGAGCTGATCGCCACCAGCGAGCAGATGTTCCGGCGGGCGCACCTGCGGCGGGTGTACTACTCCCGCTTCACCCCGCAGAGGGACACTCCCCTGGAGAACCACCCTGCCGAAAACCCCTGGCGGCAGCACCGCCTTTACCAGTCCTCTTACCTGCTGCGGGACTACGGCTACAGCCTGGAAGAGCTCCCCTTCGACCAGGACGGTAAACTCCCACTGGATACCGACCCCAAGACCGCCTGGGCGGACGTGCACCTGCGCCAGCAGCCGGTGGAACTCAACCGGGCAGATTGGGAAAGCATTCTGCGCGTGCCGGGGATCGGCAAAGTGGGCGTGACCCGCATCATGCAGGCCCGGCGGGTGCGCGCCTTGACCAGCCTGCACCAGCTAAAGGCGCTGGGTATCAATGCAAAACGGGCTGCACCTTTCGTGCTGCTCAACGGCAAGCGCCCGGAATATCAATTGTCCTTTGGATAATTTCTCTAATCATATTCCTAACTTTCACTCATCTCATTCTTAAAATTCAAATATATGATTAATTTTGAAATTTGAGGAGCAAAATATGGATTACAGATATTACCGGGGAGACCGACCTAAATTGCCTGGTTGGTTAAGACGTCATCTACACAAATTAAGATATATTGGCGCAATCATGATGGTCAGCACGCCAATCATTGGATGGCTGACAGTATTGAAAATTATCAACATAACATTCTTCTGGTATCTTTTCGCAATTTTTTGTCAGGGAGTTGGAATACTATTTTATATAATTGGGTTGACTTTCAATAATCTAATCGACAAAAGTCAATAAACTGAGGCAAAATTAGCCTAAGTACATAATTACGCAAAGTACTGGAAAGCCTCGATCATCACCGCACCGAGCAGGAGCATTTCCAGTCCGGCCACCATTAACCCCATTGTCCTAGCACGGCCTTTGGGCCGGATGAACCCAAATTGATCAAACTTGTTAGCCAGCGGAAACATCCGCCAAAAAAAGGAAGCAACAGCCAAAAACAACGCCAGCCCAACCAATAACAGGGTTTGTGTCGGGGCTGTCAGCGCCAGCACCACCAATAAACCCACCACGATCAGCTTCATCCCAGCCACCCAGTTGACCAGGTAGCACACCATTCCATGCACTTCCGGCACTTCTTTGGAGATCTCCCAGCCGCTGAACATGGCTACACCGTTGAACATACAGCGGTCCTGCATAAAATACAGTTCCAAAATGCTCAACGATTCAGTTAGGGCAAAAACCAACAGGGTTACTTGTAAGGCAGTCATTTTCCTTATACTCTCTTTCCAATCTCACTAGTATATACGGAAATAATCCCACGTGGTTGCATTGGAGTAAAATACACCTACAAAGTATGATCCAAAACCCATTGCTGTAACTTCAAAGGAACCCTCCATGCGAATTGGCGTAGATATAGGCGGCACGTTCACCGATTTTGTGGTCTACGACCCGGAATCGAAGGACATCCACACCTTCAAGCTGCTTTCCACCCCGTACAACCCGGCAGAAGCCATGCTGGACGGGCTGGCGCAGATCGCCGCCTTGGGTAAGCGCCAGATCGTCCATGGCTCCACGATTGCCACCAACGCACTGCTGGAAGGCAAAGGTGCCCCCACCGCCCTGGTAACCACCAAAGGCTTCCGCGACGTGCTCCAGATCGGGCGGCAGAACCGTCCCAGCCTGTACGACTGGACCGCTGTCCCCCCGCCGCCGCTGGCTCCCCGAGCGTGGCGATTCGAGGTAGACGAGCGCATCAGTCACCTGGGTGAAGTGGTCACCCCGCTGGATGAATCTGCCCTGCCAGCCCTGGCAGAGACTCTCAAGGCTGCCGGGGTTGAATCGGTGGCAGTCAGCCTGCTGTTCTCCTTTTTGCACCCGGCTCACGAAGAAGCCATCCAAACGGCGTTGAAAGCTGCCGGGCTGTTCGTCTCCATTTCCAGCCAGGTGCTGCCCACTTTCCGCGAATACGAGCGCACCAGCACCACGGTGGCCAACGCCTATGTCTCCCCGGTGATGGATAAATATCTCGCCGCGCTGGAAGCCAGCCTGGGCGAAGACGACCTCCAGGTGATGCAGTCCAACGGCGGCTCCATCCGCCCGGACGAGGCCCGCAAGCACGCTGTACGCTGTATCCTTTCCGGTCCGGCAGGGGGCGCGGTCGGTGCGCAGGCCATCGCCCGCCAGACCGGCTTCGACAGGCTGCTCACCTTCGACATGGGCGGTACCTCCACGGACGTTGCCCTGATAGACGGCGATATCCAGGTAACCACTGAGGCGAACGTGGGCGGCTACCCGATCGGCATCCCGATCATCAATATTCACACCGTCGGCTCCGGCGGCGGCTCGATCGCCCACATCGACGCGGGAGGCGCGCTGCGCGTCGGCCCGGAAAGCGCGGGCGCCAGCCCCGGCCCGGCCTGCTACGGCCAGGGCAGTCTCCCCACTGTTACGGATGCCAACCTGGTGCTCGGCCGCTTACGCCCCGATTACTTCCTCGGCGGCCAGATGGCCCTGGACGCAGATGCCGCTTTCCGGGCGGTGGGAGAATTAGGCGCACGCCTCGGGCTGGATGCCGCCCAAACCGCCCTGGGGATCGTGCAGGTGGTCAACGCCCACATGGAGCGCGCCTTGCGGGTCATCTCTGTGGAACGGGGCAAAGACCCGCGCCAGTTTGCGCTGCTCTCCTTTGGCGGGGCAGGCGGCCTGCACGCCGCCGACCTGGCCCGCAGCCTGGGCATCCCCCAGGTGCTGATCCCGCCGCAAGCGGCCACCTTCTCCGCATTCGGTATGATCATGGCCGATGTGATCAAAGACTACTCCCAGACGGTGATGCTGCCCGGCAGCACCCCGCTGAACAGGGTCAACCAAATGCTCACCAGGCTCAAAGTGCGTGCTGCCTCCGAGATGGCCGAGGAGGGCATCGAGCGGGATAATCTCACCCTGGAAGCGTCGCTGGATATCCGCTATCTGGGCCAATCCTTCGAGCTGACGATTCCCTTCTCCGCCCAGGTGATCGCGGACTTCCACCAGGCGCACCAGGAAAGCTACGGCTACGCCAACCCGCATGCCCCCGTCGAGATCGTCAACCTGCGGCTCAAAGCCATCGGGGAGGTACCCTCCCCGGAGCTGGCTGCACATCCCATTGGCGGGTCGGACCCATCTGCGGCCCTGGTCGGCACTTTTCCGGTCGTGCTCACCAGCGGGAAGGAAGACGTACCTTTTTACGATGGCGACCAGCTCCAGCCCGGCAACCAGATTACCGGACCGGCTGTCGTCCTGCGCAGCGACACCACCATCCTGATCGAAGCCCAGGACCGCGCCGAGATGGATGCCACCCACAACCTGATCATCACGGTAGGCTGACATGAACCAGACCGCATACGACCCCATTCAACTGGAAATCTTCAAGCACCTGTTTGCCGCCATCCCCGAAGAGATGGGCGCAGTGCTGCAAAAATCCTCCTACTCGCCCAACATCAAGGAGCGGCGGGACTTCTCCTGCGCGCTCTTTGACGCCGCGGGAAACATGATCGCCCAGGCGGCGCATATCCCCGTTCACCTGGGGGCCATGCCGCTCTCCGTTCAGCAGGCCATCCAGACCCTGCCGCTCGACCCCGGCGACATCATGATCCTCAACGACCCCTACCGCGGCGGCACCCACCTGCCCGACATCACCCTGGTCACGCCGATCTATGTGGAAGGGACGCTCTTCGGGTTCACTGCCAACCGCGCCCACCACGCCGATGTCGGCGGGATGGCCCCCGGCTCGATGCCAATAGCCCTCGAGCTCTACCAGGAAGGGCTGATCCTCCCTCCCATCAAGCTGGCAGAGGGCGGCAAACTCAACCGCGGCGTGTGGGACATGATCCTGGCGAATGTACGCACCCCTACCGAGCGCGCCGGAGACCTGCACGCCCAGCTTTCCGCCAACCAGCGCGGCGTGCAGCGCATGCTGGAGCTGGTTGCCCGCTACGGCAAGGAAGAAATAACAGCTTACAGCCAGCATTTGCTGGCCTACACCGCCCGCATGACACGGGCACTGATCGGGGATCTGCCTGACGGCATTTACCAGTTCGAAGATGCTCTGGACGACGACGGCCTCGGGCACGACCCGATCCCCATCCGGGTGAAGATCAGCATAGACGGTCAACTCGCTGTGGTGGATTTTACCGGTTCTGCCCCGCAGCAGCCGGGGAGCGTCAACGCCGTGTATGCCATTACCCTCTCGGCGGTGTATTACGTCTTCCGCTGCCTGCTGGGTATGGATGTACCCAACAACACCGGCTGCCTGGAGCCGATCGAGGTGATTGCCCCCTCCGGGAGCGTGGTCAACGCCACCCACCCGGCCCCGGTCGCAGGCGGCAATGTGGAGACCTCCCAGCGCATCGTGGATGTACTGCTGGGGGCATTGGCGCAGGCTGCCCCGGAAAAGATCCCGGCAGCCAGCCAGGGTACAATGAACAACACCCTGATCGGCGGGTTTGACCCACAGCGCGGCCAGCCCTTCACCTATTACGAGACCATTGGCGGTGGGATGGGCGCATCGCCAAATTCTGACGGTCTCTCGGCCATCCACAGCCACATGACCAATACGCTCAATACGCCGGTGGAAGCCCTGGAATTCGCTTACCCCTTCCGGGTGTTGCACTATGCCGTGAGGGAGGGCAGCGGCGGGGCGGGAAAACACCCCGGCGGGGACGGCATCATCCGCGATATCCAGGTGTTGTGCCCTGCCCAGGCCAGCCTGCTGACCGACCGGCGCGCCTCCCAACCCTATGGGCTGGCAGGCGGCGCACCCGGCCAACCCGGTGAGAACATCCTCATCCGGGACGGCCACGCCCAAAAGCTGCCTGGCAAAGGCACCTATAACCTGGAAGCTGGCGACATATTATCCATCCGCACGCCGGGCGGCGGCGGATACGGCGAACAGGAAACCCCCAAGGAGTAACTTATGTGTGGAAGATTTACCTTAACCGTGGATGCAGACAGCATCCAGACTTACTTCCCTTGGCTGGACGAGATCCCGCCCCAGATCATGCCGCGCTACAATATCGCCCCCACCCAGCCGATTGCCGCCGTACCCAATGACAAGCCCAATGCGGTGGACCATTTCCTCTGGGGGCTGATTCCCTTCTGGGCCAAAGACCCCAACATCGCCAGCCGGATGATCAACGCCCGCGCCGATACGCTGGCTGAGAAAGCTTCGTTCAAAAACGCCTATAAGCGCCGCCGCTGCCTGATCCTGGCGGACGGTTTCTACGAGTGGGCAAAAGTCCCCGGCCAGAAAGCCAAGCAGCCTTATTACCTGCGCATGGAAGACGGCGCACCGTTCGCTTTTGCCGGCTTGTGGGAGGAATGGCAAAGCCCGGAAGGTTCGCAGATCAAGTCTGCCACGATCATTACCACCGAACCCAACCCGCTGGTGGCCAAAGTGCACAACCGCATGCCCGTCATCCTGCATCCCAAAGATTACCAGGCATGGCTCTCCCCCAAAGAAACGCCGCCAACAGAACTCCAGCACCTGCTGACCGCGTATCCGGCCGAGGAGATGGTTGCCATCCCGGTATCCCCGCGGGTCAACAGCCCGGCCAACGAAGGGCCTGAGAATATCGTCCCGGTGGGGTAAGGCTAGTCCAAGCCTTGAGCTGATTTATGAGTATTTGTTAGGTTGTTTGGCAGATTCTTTGGCATCGAATCTGCATCCTGATAACTGCCCATTCAAATTTCACGGCGCAATTTCGAAGATATGGTAAATTTAAGAGTAAGTTTATCTGTTTATTTTCACAAACTTGGCAGGAGTAAAATTGCCCTAACCCGGCAGAGTTAAGCTTTATGAGCAACAAGGAAACCAATTCGGAAATTTCAGGCGAACGGCTGCATATCTTCCGTCACATTACGTGGATATTCCTGAATGCGGCGCTGATCGCCACCATGTTCACAATTTTTACTCCCCTGGGACTCACCATGGGGTTCGGCAACGGCATCGAGGATATTTTCTCCCCGCCATCCGCCGCCGAACAGGGCAACCAGTTCTTCCCCACCCCGACCAACCGTCCACGCCCGCTGATCGGGATTGTAGTCGGCCACTGGGGGCGGCAGGACGACTTCGGAGCCGTCTGCCCGGATGGGCTTACCGAGTTGGATGTCAACAAAGAGGTGGCTTCCCGCGTCCAGGAAGCGTTGCGCTCCGAGGGGTTTGACGTGGACCTGCTCAAAGAGAACGACGAGCGCCTGACAGGATATAAGGCCATAGCGCTGGTCTCCATCCATGCGGACTCTTGTGTTTTCTACAACCTGGAAGCTACCGGGTTCAAAGTGGCGGCCGCCATGGCTACCGCCCGCCCGGACAAAGCCAACCGCCTGGTTTCCTGTGTCTACAGCCGCTATACCGAGGTCACCCAACTGCCGTACCATGCCGGGGTAACCGACGATATGTCCAGCTACCACGCCTTTGAAGAAATTCACACCGATACGGCCGCGGTGATCATCGAGACCGGCTTCCTCAACCTCGACAGACAAATCCTTGTTCAACATCCAGACGTGATTGCGGACGGCATCGCCAAAGGCATATTGTGCTATGTCCGCAACGAAGATGCCAGCCCGCCCAATGAATCCCTGCCATGAGTAAGAAACGCCCCACCTACCAGGAAGCAATCAAGGCAGCGCACCAGGCGCATAAAGCCGGTGACCGCGAGCTGACCCGAAAATGGGCCGGTTATGCTGCCAAGATCGCCCCGGAGAAGGAAACCCCCTGGTTAATGTTGGGGGCGTTGAGTACCCCGCACCAGAGCATTGACTATTACAAGCGCGCCCTGGAGATCAATCCGGCCAGCCCGCTGGCCCGCAAAGGCATCCGCAAGGCGGTCAGAGTGCTGCGCGAAAGCGAAAGCCAATCCGAGCCACCCGCCGCCTTTCAACCGGTTGCCTTTCAACCGATCACAGAAGAGGTCTCGGCCAGCCCCACACCTTCCCGACCCGCCCG
>QKGK01000368.1 GCA_003250455.1 Chloroflexota bacterium
GTAACCTCCCCAAAAAAACCACCAAACTCACCCATTTGCGCCAGCATATATCTCGTCACGTTGTACCCCGAGTGGGAGTTTGGCTCGTTATAGGCCCATCTTCTTCCCCGTAGATCCTCAAATGACTGGAAACTGCTATCCCTGTGCACGATAACGTCAGAAAAATAAACCGGCTTGCCTTGATAGCGCGGGCTGCTCATCACTGGCGCAGCTAACAGCTCGATCGGCACGCCTGCCCGGTCGATCTTCTGCACGTAAGGCATGCCGCAGATCCAACCCATATTGACCTGCCCGGTATCTATCAGGTGTTCTCGTTCCTGCCAGGGTGGCTCTGCGATGAACTCGCAGGGAATACCCAGCTTCCGACTCAGGTAGCCTGCCAGTGCGGCTGCCATCCAGTCCTGGTTTGGCGCCTGGATCGAGGTGAGATTAATTTTATCCATGGTGAGAATGCGGATTTTACCCCACGGCCAGGACATAGGCAAGCGCCACGACAATTTGATAATTATCCCAACCTAAACAGCGAGCCACTGCCCGAGAATTTTAAAAAAACAATTCGCGCAAATTCGCGTTCATTAGCGGAAAATAAATGGCGGAGAGGGTGGGGTCCCCTACTCACGGTGAGTATAAGATTAAACAAAAGCTCGTGTCCATCCTTCATTCGGACAAGTACAGGCTTATTATTAACAGAGATCCAAATGCTAGGTGATCGATATGCAAGGCACTTCGCTATAGTAGAAGACGAGAGCGATACCGATAAGAACATTGAACAGCGTCAGGCCAGCGGTTGAAGAATGTTTCCGGCGCGCGCACAGGCGGGAAAAAAGGCAGACCGATCCAAAATGCGCCGCCAAGAATGCCGAAAACAAGGGCTGTTGGTCTCATCTTTCAGCGAACCATCTCCGACTGAACTGGCTTTTCCAGCCACATAGTAAAGCCAAGCCCGATCAGTCCCAGGGCGAACAAGGTGCGGAAGATGAGGAACATAGTGGTTATTTCTTCACCGCTGAACAGGAAAAAGCCGATAAAGCCCATCAAGCCGGTGAAGAGAGGTAACCATTTCCAGCGGACGATGACCGGTTTTCGCAGATTGTTGATCCCAAACAGGATCAGTCCCGGGACCATAAGAGCCATCCCCAGCAAGACTACGGCAAACAACGCTTCGGGCATCCCATCCATAAAACTCGTATGCCCAACTGCTACGATCATCCCTCCCCAAACAAACAGACCGAAGGTGATGCGAGCGAATTTTTCGGTTGGCATATAGGTTTTAAGAAAACCGATATAGCCTACGATTAATAGCACCTGCCCGAAAACGATCAAAAGCCGATCCTCACCGGAGATGATATCTGCCATATACCTGACAAGAAATAGACGGCTCATTTCATCTAATTTGTTTGCGAGAAACAGGATGTTGCCCAGCATGAATGCCGCGCCGCCGATGCGGTAGATAGGGAAAGTATTGGGGGAGTGAAGGGTAGTTTCCATAGAATTTCTCCTCGATATGTGACAGGCACTTGTGAAGGCCTGTCACTTGATGGTTTTAGGGTTGGTACGAATCTGCAAAAACGTTGTACACAAACGGGCAAAAGTCGTTGTAGTACTCTGCTTCTTCCAAATCGTAATGACCTGGCTCCCAACCCATCGCTTTTTGGCAGGTCTCGCTCGTATAATGATCTTCGGGACCTTGATCGCCAAAGGCGTGCATGATCTCATGAATCACCGGCCCAGCGGCCAGGTCAATGGGTGTGTGACCCTCGAGAAATGGCAGGGCAGACGGGCAAACCTGCATTCCCTCCCATTCCGTGCAAGCCGTGCCTTCCACCCCGCGACACTCGTCACCAATGGAAACGGGACTTTGGATAGTATCCATACCCCCGTATCCGCATGCGGCGTAATGATGGTTGAACTGGAGGATGGCGACATACATATACCCATCCCCCAGGTGTGGAGAAACGAACGCGTTTCTAAACCCTTCCGGTACGGGGAATTGCTGGGCATAAGCCCTGTTGATTTTCGCTCGATTCTCATCCCCAACCGAAAAGATTAGGATTCCGTTGGGGATGTTATTCGTATGGCGATCTATGTAATTGGTGACTAGATTTTTCATAGAAACGCCGCTATCCTCCTCGAAAAATCCGACAAGCTGTAATCCAAATCCGGTCAGGTCAATCAATTTATCATTTGCAATGGCGATCACAGCCTCTGCCTGTTCCTGGCTGACCGGATCGGAAGCCGTATCCACGATCACTACCACCTCGAAATAGCCAGCGGGCGATGGCTTTGAGCCGCCTTGGCATGCCACCAACGTGAAAAGTACGGCAAGGGCACAGTGAATACTGCCCCGGCTATAACGAAGTCTCATCATGGGGGCGGTAGCCCTGCTGGAGCTGGATAGCTCCCCGCCGATGTGCGACTGAGCAGTGCAAGTTGAGATCCCATTGCCCTATCGCCAGGAAAAATAAAGATCAAGAGGAGTATCCCGGCTGCATCCGGTAATCCCCGATCGACTTCTTGGATTGAACTTTGTCCCGCCAGGGCCGCAGCAATCCAGTCTTGGTTTGGCGCCTGGATCGAGGTGATAGTTAACTTTTCCATGAAGGTGAAAGCGTTTTTTTAGCCTGCCTCCAGGGCGTAGGCGACCGCTTCAGCCATGCCCAGCTGACGCCCATCCCCCCAGGCTTTCTCGAGCTGGTTCACTTCAGCTCCCTCCTTCAGCCTGGCTAAATACTGGTCATATTCCTTTTGCTCGTAAATCAACATGGGAGTGTCTGCCGCCTCCCGCAAGGCTTCGGCGGCGCCCAGCAACCTGGCAGCCCTTTCCCACTGCCCCACCTCCACCGCGATGAAACCAAAACATTCCAGCTGGTTGGCAACCGCCCCACGGTGGCCTAGGTCCTGCCAGATCATGATCGTTTCAGTGTAGATTTCGATAGCTTTATCCAGATCTCCCATATTCCGATATACATGGCCGCTATCGCTGCGGGCTACGTTTGCAAAAAAACTATTCCCCTGGGCTCCATAAACATCGATGCTTTCTTCATAGTAGGCGATGGCTTCAGAAAATTGTCCCTTGCGGAGTGCGATCTGTCCCTGGCCCAGCAAGAAGTTTCCCACCAACCACTGGCGGGCGAAAGCCTGGTACCAGCGGGTGATCTCCTCGATATACATGTTCTCTTCTTCAATGTCGTTGTTTACAAATATGGCTGCCATGGTCAGCACCCGCAATGATAAACCGAGGCCTTCCAGGTTGTTTACCTGGTAGCTGATTTCCCGCCCCTCCCGAGCGTATGCAACTGCCTGCTCCGATTTATTCGCAAATCCAAATACAAATCCTGCGATACCCAAACATATGGATAGGGCATCCCGATCCTGGGATTGCCTGGCCAATTCCAAGGCTTCCTCTGCAATGCGCATCCATTTCTGGCTGCCCCCTTGGCTGACCATCATCAGCGCCTGATATGCCCGGACCGGAGCCAGGAGCGCTCGCCGCTCATTGAGTGTCGGGTCATCACGGCCTGGCAGCACGCTCAAGGCAGCCTGGAAAGCTTCTTCGGACCACGATATTCCCTCTCCAATCAACGAGCGCACGATGTAGAAAGGCTGCATGCTCCTCACCATCTTTACTGCGAGGAAGGGTTGGTGTTCCAGATTCCACTCCAGGGCTGCCCGGATGTTGCTGTAATCTGCATCCAGCATCTCGAGCCAATCCAGGCTTCCTTCTTCCATCATATCGTCTCTTAAATCGGATACAAAACCAGCAAAATATTCTGCGTGCCGGGCGCGCATGTGAGCGATCTCGCCCGCCTCGATCAGGCGTTCGCGGGCATACTGCCGGATCGTTTCCAGCAGGTGGTAGCGAGTATTACCATCCGGCAGCTGTTCAGCGATCACGACGGATTTATTGACCAGGTTGAACAGCCCCTCCAAGACGTCCAGCTGATCCCCTTCAGTGTCGTTCACGATCGCTTCTGCTGCTTCGAGCTGCCAACCTCCTGAGAAAACCGCTAACCGGCTCAGGAGTTTCCGTTCATCTTCGTTCAATAGATCCCAGCTCCAATCGATCAGCGCCTGAAGCGTTTGCTGGCGAGGCAGGGCAGTGCGGCTGCCACCTGCCAACAGCCTGAAGTGATCCTGCAGGCGGCTGGCGATTTGTTCTGGTGACAGCATCCTGACTCGAACTGCGGCCAGCTCGATCGCCAGGGGAATGCCGTCCAAACGCTGGCAGATCACCAGGATGGCCTCGGTGTTCGCCGGGCTGAGATGGAATCCTGGCGAAGCCGCTTGGGCGCGTTCAACAAACAGCCGCACAGATTCATAGGCCATCAGTTCGCCGGTCTCTTTGGCGCCGTTGTTGGTGGGTATGGAGAGTGAAGGCACCTGGTAAATGGACTCTCCGCCAATACCCAATCCCTCGCGGCTGGTGGCCAGGATGGTGAGTTCAGGACAATCATTCAGCAAAACCTGTGCCAACCGGGCGCTCTCGCCGATCAGGTGTTCGCAGTTATCCAGCAGGAGTAATGTCTGTTTATGGCGCAGGTAATCCACCAGCACGTCCTGAAGAGAACGACCGGGTATTTCGCGCAGGCTCAAGGCGGAAGCAACCTGTCCACAGATCTGTTCTGGCTCGGTCAGTGCAGCCAGCTCCACCAGCCACACCCCATGCCGATATTGATCGAGGCAGTTGTTTGCGGTGTGCAGCATCAAGCGTGTCTTTCCCGTCCCGCCCACACCGATCAGGGTCAGCAAGCGGGTAGAGCCCAGCAACTGGCTTACTTCAGCGGACTCGCGCTCGCGGCCCACGAAACTGGTCAGCGATTCCGGCAGGTTGTGCCTTGTACTGCGGGTGGTTTTCAATTCAGGAAAATCTGCTGGTAGGCCTGC
>QKGK01000225.1 GCA_003250455.1 Chloroflexota bacterium
GCCAGATTTTTTGCTGAGCTTAGAACAATCAGGTTCATTGAATTTCTGAAAATCAACTTGATCTCCAGGAAGTTCTCCACCAGAAGTGACCCCATCATCTAATTGAACACCACCAACCGAAATGATATTTCCGTCAATGTCTCCGTCTGGGTTACCCTGGAAATTGACAGCATAGGATTCGCAGTCAGAATTTGAAAATATTCCGGAGTTATTAACTTTCAGCGCGCCTGTACCATGGAACCAAAGCGAATTACACGCGCTGGAATTTATCGAGAACAACGCCTGACCCAGGGCAAACACCGTGCTCTTGGGGACCCGCGCCTCAGAAGTTGCCGCTACTTTCAGTGGGCCGTCATATACAATCTGTACAATCGTTGGGGGTATGGTCGTATGGATGGTGGTTCTCACAAAATAATAATTCGAGTCTTCCGTGATCTCCACGGTTGTGAGGGAAAAATCATAGCCATTATTTGCAGCACGCTGGTACGCGGCCGCTTCCGCGGCAGCCAGAACCCCGGCATCAACTCCATCTTTGAGTTGTTGTGCAATGTACAATGCCCCGGTCAATGAAGATGTATCCGTCGTTCCCTGCACGTTACGGCGCTCGGAGTATAACCGACCGCCGTCAATTGCCAAAGCCGTAAACCCGAGCAGGGTGATGATCCCTACAGTTAGCAGGACCAAAACCTGACCTTGTTCATTGCGTTTTTTTATGGCCATTTTCGCTACCGCTCCATTATTTACATTCAGGCGCCAAAATGGTGTGAATATCATCCACCACCAGGCGCAAATATCCACCAGGGAATATCTGCTGAATGATCGGCATCGTGAATGGGAAAGGATATTCCACACTCACCTTAACCCAGTTCGATTCCGTAGTCCCCCCCGCATCGTAAAAACCGGCGCACATCGTTTCTGTGGTCGTCTCAAAATATGGAGTGCCGCCAACATTATAGGTAATGTCAATATCCGTATCAGGGATGTTTGCCATATTGATCGGAGAATCCGATGAGTTCTGCACGCGCTGCTCAATCCCAGTCACATCGCCGGGATGCACAGAAGCGTAGATGACACCCTCCTGGGCTGCATCTCGCAGTGCGATGAGGGCGAAGAAAGCTCGCCCAAAGTCCACAACCCCGGCAAGGACCAGCACAATCAGCGTAAAAGAAACAGCCAGTTCTACCAGACTTTGCCCGCGTTCTTTTTCATTTTGTTGAATGTGTTGCTTTTGCTTACGCATCATCCGATCCTATTGTCCTCTGGTCAGAGAGCCTCGGTATTCCAAACTCTTAAACAGACACCGGTAAGTCACCTCTGCATACATGCTTACTGCACTCGGGTTGTTGACGAACACAGCCTCCACACCAAAAGAGATATCGTAGCCTTTATCCACTGTAGCGCCGGCTGTCCACTGGGTCGCGACCACTTTATATGTGCTGGTCGAAGTACCGCTGGCGCTGTCTATCATTACATACACATTGTAATAATCCGGCAATCTCGGCCATGCCGAATTTTCTGCAAAATCAAACTTCACTTCGGAGCAGGACCCAATACCACCCTCGTTATACTTAAAATCACCGGGATAGTTATTGGGAACCACAAGATTGACAGGCGGAGGGAAGATAGGTTCTTCCTCATACGAAACCACTACAGATGCTCCACCTGCTGGCACTGTCAGGGTTGCCTGCTCGCCGCTGGAAGAGTCTACACCTGTCCACCCTGCTACCTGATACCCTGAGTCAGGGTATGCCTGGACGGTCACCGTTTCGCCTTCTGCATAGCCCACGGCACATGAAGCCGAATTGGTAACTACCGTGGGGGTTCCGCCCCAGGGGGTAGCCGGGTCTACAGAAGTGCTGACCGTGTAGCATTCCACGTAATGAGCAGTCACATTTAGATCGAATGCCGGCATCAACCGCCTGGCGGTCTCGTAATCTATTTTTACTGCCCCCGTCCAACTATCGGTTCCCCAACCTGCCGCAGGCTGTCCCGTAAGGGTAATGATCTCCCCATCAACAAACGATCCGGGATCACACACATCTGAATTACCCGGTGTATAAGTGGGGTTGCTCCCATTTCCATCATAGGAAACGTTCAGCGCGTAGCAGGTGTCGGAATCCGGGCTGTAAGTAACCGTTACCGTGGTATCGGCGGTAATGTTCAGTGTCGCATAGGTGGGGTCTGCATCCGGTGTTGCACCACTCCAGTTGCTCACATGCCAATCTGTTTGAGGATAGGCCGTCAGGTTAATGGTCGTACCATCCGTATACCCATCGGCACCGCCATCTGTTGTACAGTTGGTTGCCTGTGATGCTGTGGGGGCAACCGCTGTCCCTCCTACGGCATATAGGTTTAGGATAAAGCAGGTTTCACCACCACCGCCACCGCCGCCGCCGTCACCGCCGCCTTCAATGATCTCAGCACCTTTGAAAATAGTGCGGGCTGATGTAGCTGACATGGTAAAAGGGTTAATGTTCAAACCCATATAGGCGACCAGCGGCCGGTATTGGTGGTTTACATCCACTACAATCCGGTCGCCGAAAGTAATGTTCCCGCCGGCAGCTGCCTCTAAATCCGAGCAGCTTGCATAAGCCAAATCCGGATTTGAGCCATCCGCTTTGGGACCATGGTCGTATGAAATAGAAATATCGCTGGCAGTCATGCCAGCGTAACGGCCTATCCGCAGCCCGGCTTCTTCAATGCCGTCACAGTCATAATAGCGCTGGTCGGCGCCTACCTCACCAATGGCAATCCCATAGCGGGCAGCTTCGCGCGCGGCAGAGTTAACCGAAGAATACGTGAAGAGTAAAAAACCGATTTCGATAATGCCAAACACGATCGTCAGGACAACAGGCAGCACGATGGCAAATTCCACCATACCCTGGCCTTGTATTTTCCTCTTTTTCAATTGAAAAGATGGTATATCTTGCATAATTCACCTTCTTGCTCCGCAACAAAAGCACGCACACCCATATCAGGCTGCAGCCCTCTTGGTCAGCTTAAGGATAAACAAAAACATCCAAAGTTGCAACATGACCAGAGTAATGTCGGGCGTTTCCTATCAATACTGTAAAGTTGTGGGCAGTACTCCCTGCATCCACACAAGAAACGCCGAAACAAGTATCGCCCCAGAATTTGTTGCCACATGCATAAAAATTGACACCCACAAAGATTTGGTTTTCTCCACGGCTATGGCCATCACCAGCCCCATGATGAAGCTGGAAATGACCACTGCAAAGGAATCGTAGTGAGCCAGGCCAAACAGCCCGGAGGAGATCAGTACAGCCCACATCACGCCGGTCTTCTGGCGGAAGAAGTCGTACAGCAAACCTCTAAAGAGCAATTCTTCTGCAATGGGAGCAAGAATACCAACACTGATAACCATTAATACTATACCATACCATGTATCAAAACCAACAGAAAATAGTGCCCCGCGAAAATCCAAACTGCTCACATCTCCAAAAATAGCGGTTTCTACCCAGAGCGCTACCGCCGCCATGATCAAGCGCATCGGCATTACAGCCACTGCCAATCCCGCCCCCAGCAGTGCATAGCGTTTCAAATTGTTCGGCGGCACCAATCCCAGGCTTTCCCAGGAGAGCTTTCTGCGCTTCACACCAAATAAATATACGCTGGTCGTCAAACAAAAGAAGTTCAACAAACCCAGCGCAAGGGTTGTCCAGATGTTCATTTCCTTAATGAACATACCGGCCACAAAACTGGCAAGAAAATAGAGACCAATCCCACCAAACAGGTAGATCGCCAAATCTCCCCACCTGGCCGGGTGCAGTTGAAAAGCCGTGCTCTCTGATGAAACATCAGCGTGTGTCAGCATAAAAACTCCAATACCGAGGGCTTTAAGTCCATGATGCTTTTGAAATACTTCGATCCAACGGTTTCCTATTTCTGTCTATCTGTAACAGGAAAGCCTTACATAGAAGTCATCTCCCCTGAAATGCAGATTCTTAATCGTCCTGGGAAACTTGCAACACGAAGCAGCCTTCTTTATTTTACCCTTATTTAGTGGATTAATCACACCGAATTGATACAATTAACAAATTTGATAAGAGGGTTGTTATTTATCTATCCCCTTTAGAGTTTACATACATTGCCAATCATCCGGGCTTAGAAGGTAAGTTTCGCCAAGTGTTTATTATCTGGGAAAAAAGTAAGCAGGCAATTCCTGGATAGCTTTTGCCAGGCGCGTACCATACCAGGTCAGCAAACTGCCGTCCACAAAATACACTTTGCCATTCTTTACAGCTGGCGTATCTGCAAAACGGTCTAAAACGGTTTGTCGGTGCCCTTCAGTGAAATGGAAAGGGTCGTCTGGCAGCAGGATCATTTCCGGTTGGGCAGAAATCACCTCGTCAGCCGTCACCCGCGGGTAGCGTGTATCCCGCTCCCCCGCATCTTCAGCTTGCGCGCTGCCCAGGTCGGCGGACAGCGGATACCGGCGTTTACGCTGGGCAAACACATTTTCTCCGCCTAAAATTCGCAGCAGGTCGTGCGGATAAGTCTCCTGATTAAAGGTCATCCACCAGTCCTGCCCGTCGGCCCGGTCCATCCAGATCGGGCAAAAGTAACGCACCTTTGCCTCCGCCTCCGCAGCGGCTTCGGCGTAATCCACACTCACCTGCAGCATATTGACCATCATTACCGGCTGGTCGGTGTGGTAGAGCGCCAAAAACTGGCGCAGCATATCCAAACCTTCTTCTACGGTTTTGGGAAACAGCAACCAGACGCGTAAGCCCGCTTCTGCCAGGGCTTCCACAAAAACCTTTTCCGTTTCTTCCTGGTTGGCGATGACCACATCCGGTTTTAAATCACGGATCACCTCAACATGGGGGGTTTTGGGCCCACCCACACGGGTGATCTGGGTC
>QKGK01000451.1 GCA_003250455.1 Chloroflexota bacterium
ATTAGCTACACCACCCTAATATCACCTCGGTGCAAGTCAGAGAATTAGATATGTATGATTCAAACCCGCAACTTGCAGATACAAAATTATCGGGTTTTTAAGACCACAATCTATAAAGTTTTTGTAGTCAGGATATGACCCGTTAGGCGTTTATTTTTCTAGGGTAAACGCCTGCTGCACCACTTCCAGCAGTTGGGCCATACCGCTCCCTACCTGATCGGTGAACATGAACTCGCCTGTAGTGTGGGCAGCTCCGCCGTTGCTGATCCCGATGCAGATCGCCGGGAGTCCCCGGCTGAGCGGCACATTCGCATCCGTAGAACCGATCAGCAGTTCCGCATTTCCCCTTTGCCGGGTGATCGCCTGCACGCCAATTTGCACCAGTGGATGGTCTTCCGCTATTTCTCCAAAAGCCCGGTTGCCGATCTCTTCCATCTTGATGGGTACATCCGGACGCTGTGCAAAGCGGACAATATCTTCCACTTTGCGGCTGAGCGTGCTCAGGATGCGCCCGCTCTCGGAGCGCAGATCCAGTTCCAATTCGGCATAGGGGGCGATGGTATTGATCGATACGCCGCCGGAGATCTTGCCAATATTGATCGATGTACGCTTGCGGTATGGGATTCGCAGGGAGAGAATATCGGCAGCTATCAATGCCAGTTCATGAATGGCGGATGGGCTGCCGTAATCCACCCAGGAATGCCCGCCAACCGCCTCTACCGAGATGCGGTAGCGCCGTACACCCAACCCGCGGTGGTATAAGCGTCCGAATGCCAGCCCTTCCAGGATGATGTAGCCCAAAGGCGCATCCCCAAACCGGTCGACCACCTTTTTCATCCCCACCAGGTCGCCCAGACCCTCCTCTCCCACATTGGCTACCAGCCAGAGGTCTCCGGGCAGCTGAAGCTGCTGCTCCCGCAGCATCCATAACAAGCCGAACAGCCCCGCCACCCCCAGGGAATTATCACCGATCCCTGGGCCAAAGATCTGGTTGCCGTTGCGGGTAATTTTCAGGTCTGTCCCCGCGGGGAAGACCGTATCGGTATGGGCGGAAACGACAAGGGAGGGAGACGATTTTTCCCCAGGCAGAAGTCCGAAGACATTGCCAATCTCATCCATGGAGACCTGTTCCAGCCCCTCTTTTTGGAATTCAGCCAGGACAAAGGCAGCGCGTTCCCGCTCTGCAAACGTGGGGGCGGGAATCTGCTGGACCTCAACAGCCCGTTGAACAATGCGGTCGATCAACGCAGCGTCCATCAAACCTCCCGCACCGAGGTGCGCAAGCTTTCCAAGCGCGCCTGCTGCAGGCCCGGCAGTGCGTCCTGGGTGTAAAACGCACCGCTGCCTTCTACTGCAAAGGAAGCAGCCACGTTCCCATACATGGCTGCCTGGATAGGAGAGCCGGTTTTTGCCAGCCCGACCATAAATCCCCCGCCAAACACATCCCCAGCCCCGGTCGGGTCAACCATTTTGGAGGGGTAGGCAGGCAGCTCAAAGGCACGTTTAATTGCCGAATGATACACCATTTGGCCCTGCCAGCCCCGCTTGACCACCACAATTTCCACCCCCCAGGAAGCAATCTCTTCCACCATTTCCCGCACATTCGACGTGCGGTTAAAAAACAGGGCTTTCAATTCGTCCTCTGAAGGGAGAAAAGCCGTCAGGCCGATCGCCATCGATTTGACCTCTTCCCAGTTTTCCTTCAGCATGTACGGCCCCGGGTCCAAGGTGACGATTTCCACACCGCTGCGCCGGATCTCGGGGGGGATCAGAGTATGGGTCAGATAATCCATGGAACATAAATGCACCGCCCTGGCGTGCTGAAAGTTCGGTGGAATATCGTTTTTTCGCAGGGACGTTGGCGTCATCTCCCTCAGTTTTCTCTGGAGCGCTTTGGTAGAATACCCCAACAGGGAGCGCGGCATGGTCAGCCCCAGGCGGCCAAAATGCCCCACCGGGTCATCCGTATAAAAGGTGCGCAGATCGGTATAGGCCCGGAAGGATCGCAAGTCGATCTCTTCCTCCATGATTTGTATCCCCTCGGTCAAATATCCGCGGTCAGCGATCAGGTCCAGCCATTCTCTGGGATAATCTTCCCCCACCCGGGCAACCACCCCCACCTTTTCGGTTTCATCCAACCATAAGCCAGCTCCCTCAACTGCATACAGCAAGTTGCCGCCCGGCTGGTCTGCCATCACTTTCCGGTCGGGTGTGATTAAATAATCTCTGCGAAGCTCTCCAAAAACAAGATATTGTGGGGTTTCAGGTGTCATGTTGATGCTCTCGGAATTGATTTAAACAACAGCCTGCCAATAGTGACAGGCTGATATAGATAATTTTAGGGAACGCAGGAATTGCTCGACTACAAACTGGAAAGCTGTCTCAGGAGTCCAACCACCAACATGCCGATCTGAAGCCCTTTGGTGGGGGTGATGGAGATTTCACCATCGCTATCACCGGCTTCATCTTCCGCAGCTTTCAAAAAGATCGTTGCGGCTAACAAGCCAACCACAGCCCCCCCTATGCCTCCAACCAACATCGCATTGCGTTTAAACGTACTGTTTTTCTCTTCCATCTATTCAATTACCTCTTTCAGCGCTGCTTCCGTCCAAAAATAGCATTCACCACTGCCAAAAAGCTCTGCACCTGGATGACCGGCTCGGCCGCGATGTCTGCCCCTTTGATCGCCTGTCTCTTGATCGTTTCAATCCCATCCTGTGCCATCCGGGTGTAGCCCGGTAAAATCCCTAAAATGTAGCTGACCAGATAAACCAGTCCCCCCAGGATCGCCAGGGCGATCAGACCAATCAGTAACGCCAGCATGATCAACAGGATCGTAGCAATCTGCGACCATGTGGTTACATTCCCCACTGGCGCCAGGATGAAGGTCACCGCTGCCCCCACCAATACAAGCACAAAACCGATCAAAGGGAACATTACTCTCCGGCGAAAATCTCGCCGGTGGGCTGCCCGGGTGACTGGATTTGGTTCAGGCAGGTTGGGTTTTTGGTTCGTTTCAGCCTTGTTTTCTTCCATACGCCACTATTTTAGCATGGATTGACGGCAATTGTCGAATTTTCAATTTTGTTCTGTCAACTCACCATTTTAGTCTACATAAATCCAGTCCATAATTGAGTATAATAAACACAAGATGATTTTTTCAGAATAGCCAACCTCATTACCGGGCAAAAATTCCCCCCGGTTCGCATGAAATTGGAAGGAAACATTCACATGGAAGAAAACCAGAACCCGGAAGTACAGCCAGAAGAACCTGTCGAAAGCCAACCTGTAATAGAAAACGACCCTACGCCGGTAGAATCTGCGCTCCCACCCCGCCCGGAAACACCTCCCGACGCAGACGCAATGGGGTTGGCAGCAGT
Source organism: Chloroflexota bacterium (assembly GCA_003250455.1). Taxonomy (GTDB): domain Bacteria; phylum Chloroflexota; class Anaerolineae; order Anaerolineales; family UBA11579; genus UBA11579. Next base: position 3,381 of record QKGK01000451.1, read on the forward strand.
CCCGGAAGCAATGGACGAAATCCTGCCGGAAACCGAACAGAAGAAAGAGCCAACCAAATTCCAGTTGTTCGTGCGCAAAGCGCTGATCTGGTTGGGGGTTGCCGCAGTTTTCTTCCTTGCCGGCTTTGTTACCTTCTACTTCACACTTTACCGCTCGAAAGCAGACACCTTGGACCAGACCCAGGCGCAGCTTACCCAGGCAGAAAGCGATATACAGGAATTGGAAGGTCAGCTTGCAGATGCCAACACCCAGGTGGATGCCCTGACCACGGCAGACAACCAACGCGCGCTGCTCTCTGTGATGGTGGACATTTACGCCGCTCGGCTGGCACTTGTGCAGGAAGATACCGTCTCGGCCAAAGCTGCCCTGAGCGATACCGCGGACACGTTGGGCGAGATCTCGGATGTGATTGCCGGGTTTGATACCGGGCTGGCAAACGCACTCCCAAACCGGCTCAACCTGATTATTACCAATATCGACCGCGACCCGGAAACCGCCATCGCCGACTGCGACCAGATGCTCAAAGACCTGAGCCAGGCAGAAACAGCCCTGTTCCATTGATCTATACCAGGGATTCCCGCTAACGAGGGAATCCCAACTGAACTTTCCAGTGTCGTTCCCGCATGTTATTAGCGGGAACCCACTTTTTCTGATCAGCCAAAATTTTTGTTTCCGCCTTATACCGCAGCCCCCAATAGAAAAAAAGACCGCTACAGATGGTAGCGGTCTTGAGAATCATACTCTTGCGGGGTCAACGTGATCACATTTGGCGGGGGAGGCGGGCTCCTGAACAAAAATCCACGCACCGCCAGCACCCCGAATAAAAATCCCCCGATATGCGCCCACCAGGCCACCCCGCCCATGGTTACCTGACCCAGGGCTGCCAGCCCGGAAAAGAACTGGGAGAAGAACCAGAACCCCAGGTATAACACAGCGGGGATATTGATCGTGGTGAAGAAAAAGAAAATCGGGATCAAGGTAACCACCCGCGAGCGGGGGAAAAGGACAATATAAGCCCCCATCACCCCGGCGATTGCGCCGCTGGCCCCCAGCGTAGGGACCAGGCTGTCAGGCTGCACTGCCACCTGCAGCGTACCGGCGGCCAGCCCGCCAAGCAAATAAAAGGCCAGGAAACCCAACGGCCCCATGCGGTCTTCCACGTTATCCCCAAAGATGAACAGGATCCACATATTGCTGAGGATGTGCAGCCAGCCGCCATGCATGAACATACTGGTGAACATGCTGATGACAAACCAAACAGGCTGGGTCTGCCAGGTAGCGGGGATCAGTGCAAAGTTGGTCACAAACCACTGGAGTTGGGAATCATTCAACGTCAGCTGGAAAAGGAACACCAGCACATTTACCGCCACGATCAACCAGGTTATCACCGGCGTATGCCGGGAGCGGATTGTATCTCTCAATGGGATCATGCGTTTATTTGGCCTTTATTCCAAACAAATTAATATTTCTTCCCTGTCAAAGCGTCTCTTT
>QKGK01000180.1 GCA_003250455.1 Chloroflexota bacterium
GATACGCTGCCAATGCTTTCGCTGAAATATTATAACGACCCGGACTATTGGGATGTGCTGGTCTATTTTAATGGGATGGAATTTACCGACCCGATCCACGACGGAGATCAGCTGAGGATTCCCGAACCTCTGGAGCAGCCTGTAGAGATCCCGTCAGAGAAGCTGCCTTTAGGTCGTACAGCCCCTTATGTAAATTTGCTGGTGGATGAGCGGCCACAAATCAGACCTGTGTAAATGCCCCAGGGGGTACAAAAAAAAGGAGACACTAAGGTGTCTCCTTTTTTATCGTTAATGGATTTAGGTGTTTACGGTGTTGGCGTAAGGCTTGGTTCTGGGGTTTCTGTGAATGTTGGCGTAGCCGTATCCGTGGCCTGTGGTGTTGGAATATCTCCTACCGGGGTGGCTGTGACCACTAACCGGGCCTGAACCCAACCTTCGGTAAGGGCGGAGGAACTTAAGTCTACCGCTCTCAGCCATAGCTGGCCGGAATCGTCCGTTTCTGTCGGCCCAAGGAGCAGCAACAAACTCTCATCCAGGATCCACGAAACGATACTCGCACCGACATCAGGCTCGGAGCGCATCAGGATGCCGGATTCGTTGTTCACTCTGGCTTCCACTGGTGTTGGGGAAGGCGTAAAGGTTTGGGTTGGGGTGATGGATGGGGTCAAAGATGGGGTTGGGGTATTTGTTGCGGTTGGGGGAACAGGCGTTTGCGTCGCTGTCAGCGTTGGGGTGAGCGATGGGGTGAGTGATGGCGTCGGTGTGGGGAGGGTCACGCCGGTGCTGAAAATGGTGCCCACCCCAAAGAAAGCAAATATCAGGATGATGGCTGCCAGCAATACGACCCCGCCAATGGAGTAACCAAAAATGGTTAAGGGGCGGAATCCCAAAAACGCCAGGCTGACCGCGCCAACCAGGGCTGCCCAGGCAAGATGGATGCTGAACAGCACCAGCCCATCTGGCCAAAGGTGGGGAATGCCGCTGCCAAGCCCGAATCCGGCAGCGGAAAGGGGGAGGAAAACTCCAAAAGCTATCGCAATGCTTGGAATTCCAGGGTGTTGTTTTTCTTTCACCAGGGTGATGGCAGTAGCCATAGCGCCGATGCCGATGACCACAAAAGGCGGCCAGGTGAGCTGGGTGAACAGGTGTACCTGGTTCAGCTCCCAGGGCTGCCACAGACGCGTAGCCACCCCTGCCAGGGCGCTGCCTACCGTGACCAGCAGGCTGCCGATGATAAAACCGCCCAGGCTGCGCCCAAAATAAGAAGCGGAACCCAGGACAATCCCCAAAGAGATCCCCACCACCGGGGCCATCAGCGGTGCAAGCAAAATGCCCAACAAAATAACGGCAGGGGAGTCCAGGATGAACCCAAGCCCGACGACCGCCCCGGAAAACAGCGAGAAAAGGAAAAAGTCAAAGGAAGGCGCTGCTTTCAGCATCACCTCCTGAACGTAGCTGGTTTTTTCATCCGGCGTGAGCGGCGAGATCACCTTACGGCGGGCGCGCCTTCTCCTGGCTCGGGATTGCTTTTCTTCGTCGTCCGGGTGGGTTGGGTCTGTAAGATTCATAGGATTTCCTGTTTATGTCCGCTCATTTTCGACATTTCTTGTATCGACAATTATAATTTAGAAACAGCCCTTTGCAAAACCGAAGTAAGGGGGCATCTTTTTCCACTTTTTGGATGGCATTGAATGTCCTCATTTAAGCGTTGAGAATCCGTTGTGCGCTGAAAAGTTTAGTAAAATACCCTTTGTTTGAATGATTAGATTGAAATTATCTCTTTTGGAGAGTTAGATAAATGAAGAACCATGTACATAGACGAATAATTCTGATGATGTTCCTGTTGGGGGGGCTTTTGGGAGGTTGCTCCCAGGCAGTGGAGGAAACACCGCCCGCTGTTACTGACACCATCACCCCGGTAGAGCAGCCAGTAACCCCTTCCCCGACAATAGAAGAAGTGGAACAACCGGGTTTGATGGTCTTGCTGGCCTCCGCCCAGGCTGATCAATCCCGGGTGGGTGATGTCTCGGCGCTGGTTCAGCAGGCGTCTTCCAGCCACGGGCTGGTTTTTGAGCAGCGGGAAAATCTATCGGTAGAGAGCGCACCAGAAAATCTGCGGGTGGTTGTTTCCATACCTCCTGTGGAAGGTCTGCAAGCACTGATCGATGGGCTTCCACAGGTTCAATTTGTGGCAGTGGATGCACAGGATATCACCATACAGGCGAACGTTTCTGCGCTGCCTGCCGGGAACAGCAGCCTGAACGCAGCTTTCCTGTCCGGGTATATTGCCGCAGTACAATCAGACGAATATCGTGTGGGGATCATCAGCACCACCAGCCCTGATGGACAGGACTACCGGGATGCTTTTTTGAATGGCGTGTTATATTTTTGCGGCACTTGTTTGCCGATCTATCCGCCTTATGAAGTCTACCCCACTTATGCCGAGGTAGCCCCAGGAGCCACCCTGGAACAAATTCAGGCGGCAGCCTATACCTTACAGACCCTGCAGGTGCAGATTGTCCACCTGGACCCCCAGTTGGAGTCAGAACCAGTGCTGCAAATGCTGGCGCAGAGCGGCTTTTATATCATCGGGAGCAGCGCCCCACCCAGCGGGCTGGAAGGAAATTGGGTGGGTTCCATACTATCCGAGACCAGTATGGGGTTGGCGGAGGTAGTAGAAAGTGCGCTCAATGGGCAGGCGGTTGGATGGTTGTCTGCCAAACTAGTCCTCGGTTATACCGGGATAACCGAAGCGAGAATCAATCACTTCAACGAGATCATCGAAATGCTGGAATCCGATGAAATCGACCCATTGGGGCTGGTTAACTGAGCAAAATAACCACCTTAAAATATTTGTGGAATCTTCGTGAAAATCTTGTCAGCCTACCTTGTTAATGCTACACTAAACTAATTGATTCTCATGAAGAATCAACCCATCAATCTCTTTAAACCTTTGGAGGAAGAAAGAATGAGCAAGAAACTAATAGTTTTAGGTTCAATTATGCTGCTGGCGACAATTCTATTGTCCGCATGCGGCGGTGGAGCAGCCGCTGATGACTGCACCAGCGCAGACGTGTTGTGCATTGGTCTGGTAACAGACGTTGGGGAAGTGGACGACAAAGGCTTTAACCAAGCTGCCTGGGAAGGCGCACAAGCTGCTGCTGAAGCCCATGGGGCAGCCAAGGTAGATTATATTGAGACCAAAGACGCAAAAGACTATGCTGCCAACATGCAGTTGTTCCTGGACCAGGGTTATGATGTGATCGTTACCGTTGGTTTCGCCATGGGGACTGCTACTGTAGAAGCCGCTGCCGCTAACCCGGACACCTTTTTCCTTGGTGTGGACCAGTTCGTTTCAGATGCAACGGACAACATCGTCGGATTGGTTTTCCATGAAGATCAATCTGGCTTTTTAGCTGGTGCCCTTGCAGCCATGCTGAGCAGCACCGACACACTGGCTGGTGTGTATGGGACTGATATCATTCCGGCGGTTGTAGCCTTCAAGGAAGGTTATGAAGCTGGTGCCGTATACATTAATCCCGACATCAACGTGATCTCCACATACCACCCAGGTGGTTTGGATGTTGCCTTTACTGATCCCGAGTGGGGCGGCGCTACCGCAGCTCAGGCGATTGACAACGGTGCTGATGTGGTCTTCGGCGCTGGCGGTAAAACCGGTAATGGTGCAATCATTGAAGCTGCAGGTCATGATAGCGTATACTGCATTGGTGTAGACCTCGACCAATGGGAAACCGTCCCCGAAGCACACCCCTGCCTGGTTTCCAGCGCAATGAAATTGATCATCCCTGGAATCGCTGACATTATGGATCTGTATGCTGCAGGCAATGCTCCTTCTGGGCTCTTCTTTGGGGGGGCTGGCCTGGCTCCATTCCATGATTTTGATTCCGTGATTGCTCAGGACATCAAGGACACTTTGAACACCATTTCCGCCGGTCTGGCTGATGGTTCCATCTCCACTGGCTATGGTGAGTAGTCTGAAATAGTCGTTTGAACCTAAAAGGGACGTTCTTTTATTGAACGTCCCTTTTTGGTAATTTTTCATTTGAATTTCTGGTTTACGTCATTCTAAAAGCCTGTTAAAATAGGGTGATTGTGGTTTAAATCGCAATTAAATTTTTCCCTGATTATTTGGGAAGTTTTTTCCTGATAGAGCATTTGAATATAAGAAAGGTTCGGAGTCTTTATGGACAATCCAGACGTTCCTTCTGATACCCCAAAAAGCGCCTCATCCTGGTTGGGTAGGGTATGGCGAGGATTTCGCGTACCATTTGTTTCCGTATTGCTTGCAATGTTGATTGGGGCGATATTGCTGGCTGTCTCGGGTGCAAATCCTATTACGGCATATGCAGCCCTTTTCAAGGGCTCTTTTGGCAATTTAACTGCTCTGGGCCGTACATTGGAAAAATCTACGCCACTGTTATTCAGCGGCCTGGCAATCACATTCGCATTCAAGGCCGGTTTGTTCAATATTGGGGCACAAGGACAACTTTTAATTGGTGCAATTGTAGCTGCAGGAATTGGTTTTGGAGTTGAGGGGTTGCCGGCTTATATTCACATTCCTTTGGCATTCCTGGGTGGGATTGTGGGGGGAGGTTTGTTTGCAGCCATTCCAGGTATCCTGAAAACTACGACTGGGGCACACGAAGTGATCACCACCATCATGTTGAACTATATCGCTATCAATATCACCGATTTCCTGGCAGACGGAATCTGGAAAGATACTTCACCCGGGAATGTGGTTGCCCGGACACCTGCTATATTACCCACTGCAGAGATCCCCAAAGTGGCTGGGTTGCCACTGGGGTTCTTGCTGGCGCTACTTGCAACCGTCATCGTTTGGTGGCTTTTGAACCGCACCACACTTGGTTTTGAAGTGCGCACGGTTGGGATGAACCAGCATGCGGCGAAATATTCCGGGATCAAAGTTGCCTTGACGGTTGTGCTGACCATGGTGATCAGCGGGATGCTTGCCGGAGCTGGCGGCGCGATCGAAACCCAGGGTGTGGTTGGCAGGTTCCAGCCGGGCTTCAATGTCGGATTGGGGTTTGACGGCATTACCGTTGCTCTTTTGGGGAAAACCAGTCCTTTTGGGAATGTGTTCGCAGCTTTGCTGATCGGCGCGATGAAGGCAGGCTCCAGCCAGATGCAGTTTGATGCCGGTGTAGCTGCTGAAATCACCAGCGTGATCCAGGCCTTGATGTTGTTCTTCATTGCCGCCGATATGATCGTGCGATGGATTATCCGAGTGCGTGGAGAAGAAGGGGAAAGCGTTTCTCTCTCCACAGGTTGGGGTGGGTAGGAAGGAAGATCATGGCTGAACAAATTCAAACAAAGTCGAACTTCGAGGAATATCTTCGGAAGAACCGGATTTCTCTGATCATTGGCGGTCTTCTGATACTGGCAGTCATATACTCTTATCTTCAAAACCCAACTTCCACTGAAGCAGTATTAGCCTCGGCGATCCGGCATTCCACACCGCTTGTCCTGGGCGCTTTATGTGGTTTGATCGGTGAACGTACTGGCATTATCAATATTGGGATTGAAGGGCAAATGTTGATGGCGGCATTTCTCAGCTTTTTGACCAGCTCTTTTACCAACAGCATTGGCCTGGGTATTTTTGCCGGGATATTGACGGGAGCGCTTTTGGGCTTACTTTTGGCGTTCATGTCGGTCACACTAAAAGTGGACCAGATCATCGGTGGAACTGTGATCAATATTCTGGCCCTGGGGATCACCGGTTATTTTTACCAGGCAGGGCTAACCACCAGTGGAAAACTTCAACCGATTGCTATTCCGGGACTATCGAAGATTCCCATAATCGGCTCGGTATTTTTTGATAACCCCCCGATTACCTATGCAACCATTATACTGGTGTTTGTGGTGCATTATGTCCTTTACTACACCCGCTGGGGACTGCGCTCCCGGGCTGTGGGGGAACACCCCCGGGCGGCTGATACGGTTGGCATCAATGTCTTCAAAATGCGTTATATCAATACGATGATTGCCGGTACCATTGGCGGTTTGGCAGGTGCTTTCCTGACCCTTGAAGCGGTCGGCTCATTTGAACGCGCAATGACCAACGGGCGTGGCTTTGTAGCCTTAGCCGTGATGGTCTTTGGAAAATGGACCCCACTGGGTTCCTGGGGGGCAGCTTTGCTGTTCGGTTTTGCGACTGCCATGCAGACCCAGCTCCAGTTTGCCGGGACGATCAATATCCCGCACCAATTCATTGGGATGATCCCGTATCTGCTGACTATTTTGGTCCTGGCAGGATTTGTCGGGCGTTCGCGGCCGCCTGCGGCTGAAGGCACTCCATATGAGAAGGAAGGCTGAGGAGGAGGCGATACATGAGTGAATACGTGCTTGAAGTTCGCAATATTACCAAAAGCTTCCCCGGCGTGTTAGCCAATGACCATATCAACCTGGCTTTGAAAAAGGGTGAGATCCACGCTATCCTGGGCGAAAATGGAGCGGGGAAATCCACCCTGATGAATATCATTTACGGACTGTATGATCCCGATGAAGGCCAGATTTTCCTAAACGGTGAAGAAGTCAATATTTCCAATCCGCACGATGCTATTGCGCGCGGGATTGGCATGGTGCACCAGCACTTCATGCTGGTACCGGTCTTTACGGCACTCGAGAACATTGTACTCGGGTCTGAGACAACCAAAGGGACGTCTCTTGACCTGGCATCTGCCAGAAAAAGGGTGCTGGAGATCTCAGAGCAGCATGGTTTGCCGATCGACCCCGATATGGTGATAGAAGATATGCCGGTGGGCTTGCAGCAGCGGGTAGAGATCATTAAAGCGCTCTACCGGGAAGCAGATATCCTCGTGTTGGATGAGCCCACTGCTGTACTGACACCCCAAGAAGCAGACGAACTGTTCGATGTGATGCGTTCGCTGGTGAAACAGGGAAAGTCGATCATCTTTATTACCCACAAGCTGCGCGAGATCCTGGCTGTCGCAGATACCATCAGTGTGATCCGCCGCGGTCAGGTGGTTGGTTCCACCACACCGGACCAGGCCAACCGAGCCATCCTGGCTTCAATGATGGTTGGGCGGGATGTTGTCCTGCAGGTGGAAAAGACCCCTGCCAATGCTGGCGATGTTGTTCTGGACGTGGATAAATTGGTAGTAAAGGACGAACGTAATCAGGTGGCTGTGGATCAAATTTCCTTTGAGGTGCGAGCTGGTGAGATCCTGGGTGTTGCCGGTGTGCAGGGGAACGGTCAAACAGAATTGGTGGAAGCGCTAACCGGCATGCGGGCTGTGCAATCCGGACAGTTTTCCTTGCTGGGAGCAACCTTTGGCCAGCAGGTAGCTTATAAAAACAAATTGGAAGAGTTTGTCAGCACCAGCCGATACAAAAGATTATTCAACATCGCAGTCGGTGTGCTTGTCTTTGACTTTTTGATGGGGGTTGTGTTCACTTATGTAGAGGCTGCCGCGAGCGTTCATGCTGCGGTGCGCACGATACTCGCCTTGTTGAATAGTATCTCTGCATTGATAGTATTGCCCTGGATACTACACTTTTTATCCCGATTAATTACCCGGCCTGGAGAGGTCTTTCGTAAAAAGCCCACTGATGTACGCAAGCTCACCGAATTAGGCAGCGGCCATATTCCGGAAGATCGTCAGCGTGATGGGCTGGTATTGGGATATTCCGTTGCCAACAACCTGGTGCTGAATACCTATTATGTTCCCCCGTATGCCAAAGGGATGATTATCCAGGAGGAACCGATCCACACCCGGGCGGTGGACCTGATCGAAAAATTCGATATTCGCACCCCCGGGCCGGATGTCACCGCCGGGTCGCTTTCCGGCGGGAACCAGCAAAAAGTGATCGTGGCGCGGGAATTTTCCCGCCCAAGTCAGTTTATGATGGCTGCCCAGCCCACCCGCGGCCTGGATGTGGGTTCGATCGAATATATCCATAAACGCTTGATTGGTAAACGAGACGAGGGCACGGCTGTTTTGCTGGTTTCAACCGAACTTGACGAGATCATGCAGCTTTCCGACCGGATCGCAGTTATGTATGATGGGAAGATTGTCGATATTCTGGATGCGGATAAGGTCACCAAGGAAATAGTCGGTCTTCTGATGGCTGGAGAAACGCCACACGATGCCTGGAAGAAATAATGATTTCAAAAAGTAATAAAAAAAAGCCGCCGAAAAGGCGGCTTTTTTTATCCTATATTATGGAGCTCAGTCTTCGACGGAAGGAATGCTTCCCCCATTACTGGCGGGTTGAGAGGATTGCGTTGGTTCCCCAAGGTTGAATAAAGGTTTGATATCCCTCCAAATGATGGGCATCACAACCAGTAGCCCGGCTGCCATCAGGGCAGCCGCGCCGCCTGCCTGTACCAGGCTGCTGCGCCCGGAAAGGACAGGCCCTTCCACCAGCCAATAGATGCCCAGGGCCAAAAGTACAGAAGGGAGCAATGCACGGAGAATGGTATTTCGGGTTTTTACAACGCCGGGATACCGTCTGTTGAGCAGCCACAGCAGGAAGAGCGCCTCAATGGTGAATGCCAGGATGTTGGCCAGCGCGACACCGGCAAAACCCAGCCAGTTAGAGAGCACGAACACGATCCCGATATACCCCACAGCATTGAAAAAAGCGGCCAGCAGCGGCGTTTTGGCGTTTTGATGGGCGTAAAAGGAACGAGCGGCAATCTCCAGCAGGGCATGCCCGGTGAGTCCCAATAAATAGATGCGTGTTGCTAACGTGACTCTGGCGGTTTCTTCCAATGTATAGCCAAACGCTGCCTGGATGAGCGGGCTGATCCCGGCAATCATCAGCAGGCCGGTGGGGATGGTGATCGCCAGGACGACCCGCAAGGCATTGTTGATCGTATCACGGAAGTGGTCCTTTTCTCCCCGGCTGAAGATCTCCGAGATGGTGGGAAGCAGGGCAATGGCGATAGTGGTACCCATCAGGGTCTCCGGCACCTGCATGATGAACCAGCCATTGTTCAGGGCAGTCACCGAACCTTCGTCCATGAAGGAAGCCACGTAATCCCGGACGATGAAGAACATCTGGATGAAGAACATGGTCAGCACCCTTGGTCCCAATAACGTGAGCACTTGGCGCACACCTTGTGACCGGAGGTCGATGCGCGGCGCCCATTGGAACTGGAAGCGGATCAGACCAGGAATCTGAATCAGCAGATGCAGGGCTGCGCCAATAATAACCCCATAGACGATCCCGTGGATGCCCATCCCCAGCCCAGGCGTGTTTGCCAGGCCCATAAAGGCGTTCCCTTCCGGGGCGAGGTAACCAGCGCCAAAGATCTGCCCCACGTTGTACATGATGGGGGCTAACGCGGGCAGGAAGAAGTGTTGATTAGCTTGTAATCCGGCCATCACCAGCCCGGAAATGGAAAAGATCATGATGGCAATCAGGTCCAGGCGCATCAGTTCGGTGGTGAGGAGCTTTTGTTCGGTGGGGAACCCTTTGGCAATGATATTTTCCACCAGCCAGGGAGCCAGGAAAACGACCACAAGGGCAATTACACCGGTGATGATGAATGCCAGGTTGAGAATGCGTGTAAACAGGCTCCAGGCGGCTTGCCGGCCGTCTTTTTCCATATATTCCGATAAAACAGGGATCAGCGCCACACCCAGCGCACCGCCCGAGATGAGCGCAGAGAGCAGATCGGGGATGTTGTTGGCGGCATTGAAGGCATCCAGTTCGTAGGAAAGGCCAAACAAGCGGTTAACCATGGTCGCCCGCAGAAAGCCAAAGATCTTATCAATCCCGAAGAAGAAAGCCAGCAAAAATGTAGAACGTGCCAGATGAGAGATGCGAAGACTTTTTATTCGATTGAGCATAGAATCCCTGTTATTCACCCACCACAAAGACTACGCCGACAAACCCAGGCCCGGTATGGACAGATAACCCGGGAGTGAGTTCGGCGATATGGACCTCTTTAGGGCATGGCAGGGAAGAGATCAGCTGCTCTTTGAGCAATTGAGCATCGTCCGGGCAGGCGACATGTAAAACACTCATCCGTTCGATTGGTTTATCTCCTGCAGATTTTGAAGTCAGCTCCAGGATGCGTGCCCAGGCTTTTTTGCGTGTACGCACTTTTTCGAGCATATCCAGTTTGCCATCCTTAATGGTGAGAATGGGTTTGATATTTAAAATGCCTGCCATTTCAGCGGTCAGATGGCTGACCCGGCCTCCCATTGCCAAATATTTAAGAGTAGATAACGCCCCAAAAAGGAATGAGCGGTCTTGCAGCTGTTCTGCGGCAGCAAGGGCTTCTGTGGGTGCCGCTCCGTTCGCCAGCGCTTCAGCGGCTACCAGCGCCATATAACCCTGACCCATAGAGAGCGAAAGGGTGTTGATGACCGTAATGTCTTGATCGGGCATCAATTCATTGGTGGCAATCAGCGCGGAATCGTAGGTGCCAGAGACTTCTCCGCTGACCACAAAGCAAAGCACTGCATCTGCCTGGTCCTGGTCGAAACATTCCTGAAAGGCTTTGGCAAAGTCCCCGGGAGAAGGTGCTGCAGTGGTGGGGAGTTTTCCAAGTTTTTCAATGCGCGGGAATAGAGAGGCGTCGTCAATATCGATACCGGTTCGCAGCACTTCATCATCGAAATGGATGTAAATGGGCACCTGTCGGATATTAAATTTCTTTGCCAATTGGGGTGGTAAGCTGGCGTCTGTATCGGTCACGATTGATATTTTTTTCATCCTGGCCTCCTCAACTGTTAGGCGAGCATAGCCCGCTTGGATCTAATTGTCACTATTGCTGCACGGTATGGATTGGAAAATGAAAATGGACGATCGTTTCTATAATTTATTAGACCACAAAACCATCATGTTTGGAAATATTCGGAGGGATGAAAATATAGATAAGTATACGGGGATCAGTTATCGGTCCATGCCAATTTGGCAGTCACCCCAAAGAGAAGATATACCAGTTCTCTTGATGAAAGTTGGTTCTTTATCAGGTGCAAGGTGTATGCTGAAAGAAATGAAGGGGAATCAGGAAATTCTTGCGATGGCTGTAAGCAGCAGCACGACGATGCTGAGGGAAAAATTGATCCACAGTGTGATAGTTTCCCGTTTGTGCAAGGTTTCCATGGGAACAGGGAGTTTTTTCCCGCGGGATTGCAGCAGGGCGCTTCGTTCGATGATCGGGCTTAATCCCCAGGTTTGGTAGGCTGTCAGGGCCAGGATGCCGCCAAAAACAAGCAGCTTGATGAGGATGGCAACGCCCCAATTGGTTTGCAGCGAAAGGAAGCCCTCGTGCGCCTGGTCTGCGCTGATCTGGATCAACCCGGTGCCAATCAGAACGGTAAAGCTGACCCAGGCGATGCTGCGCATGCGCTGGTTGATCTTTGCCAGGAATTGGCTGAAATCATCCCCGGAAAGTACCTTGCGCCCGATGGGGATGATCAGCAGGGAAATAACCGTTTGCCCTCCGACCCAACTGACGGTAGCAAGCATGTGCAGCCAAAAAGATAGGGATAAAGCCCAGTTGGGAGTATCCATAGCCTGTGATTACCTTTATCTCATTCGGAATTTAATCAACCGGCCAACCCCTATGGGGTGGGCGTTACAGCAGGTGTTTCTTGTGGCGTTTCCACAGGTGTTTCCCCAGGTTGGGAAGTAGGTTCAATGCCGAAACATTTGTTTTTCGCATCTTCAAATCTTTGAAGATCTGAATCGGTTAATTGGATGACCGAGGAGGCCTGATTGAAAAGATTGTAAGCCTCGCACCAATCCTTTTGCTGGTATCTGGTGCGGGCTTTATTGAGCGATTCGAAGTTGATCTCCACCTGGGCAGTTGCCAGCCGGTCCTGGGCAGTGAAATAATTGGAATCGCTCAGGTAAGGGGCCGAGATTGCCAGCGGGGAGAAGTAATTGATCACCTCTTGCCAGTCTACCCCCCAAAAGCTGAGACCGGTGATATAGCGGGCTGCCCAGGTGCGATAATTGGCAGCTTCTGCGTCCAGGTAGCCAAATAGTTCCGCTCGGTTGAGGTCGAAGATACCGCCCTCCAGGTTGCCTTCCACCTGAATGCGGTGCATTCCCCGGTTGCGGTATGCCAGGTAATACATCCCGTCAATTTCCACTGTTTTATAAGTTGGGTCTTTTACCCGCATGGAATCCAGCATATCAAGAAGGCTGGTCCAGTCCTGTTGATCCTTGTAGGAAATGGCAGCATTATATAATTCTTCCATGTCACGGGTATCTGGAGTGGGCGTGATGGTAGGAGTAGGAGCAACAGTTGGTAATTCATCGCTCTCACTTAGTTTGAGCAAGGTTTCTGTCAGCTTGTTGGCTGCAGCCTGGTTGTTAGGTTCCAGTTTGAGGATATACTCAAAATGCTGCCGGGCGATTTCATAATCCCCATGTTCAAAGGCAATTAATCCAAACAGGAACTGGTCCGCAACTTCTGTAGAGATGATCTGGGCTTCGTTCTGCTGGCGGTCTGAGAGGGCGGTAAGGTATCCCCCCAATGCCCCCAGGGCACCCAATACAATCACGGCCAATAACCCTAATAGCGCTATTTTTACCACCGGGCGGCGTTGTTTAGGGGATTGGTTGTCCTGGTCTACTGTTTCAGGATTGTGATCCTGTGATTCATCTGTGTTCATATCTTTTCCGTCGAGTGCTGGTTTCCTTAAACGAGAAACAGCAGTCCTATTATTTGAAGTTGGTATTGCTTCATAAATACATACCCGATATTCCAAATGCCGGAATATTATACCGCAGAGGGCAGTGGTTTTGGGAGGCAGGATTTTAGATCAAAAAGTGTTGGGAGTAAATGAAAAAATGAGGTGAAACCACCTCATTTAGGTTTATTGCGGATAATTTTGCCCGGGCTATTCGGCGTCTTCCTCAATCGTTTTGAGCGCTTCAAGAAGAGCTACGAATTCTTCCCGGCAGGGGGAGCATAATGTGATGTGATGTTCTACCAGCGGCATAACTTCCTCTGGGGATTTACCATCTTTGAGCATTTCTACATAGTGGTCTATTTCTTCGTAACACTCTCCGCATGTCATTTCTTTTTCGTGAGTGATTGAGAGTGATTTCAAAACTTTTTTTAAGGTAGCGGTTTCGATTTTCATTCCATTTCGCCTTTTTTTATTGCGTGCGTTGTGCTAATTGGACGAGGGTTGGTTCCAATCTCTTACTGCTCAAACATTGCTAAAACTTCTTGTGCAGAAAGGCCGGTAGAATCGTATAGGGATTGCTGCAGGCGTTTTCTGGCATCATGGATGAGCTTGTATAAAGCATTGCGATTGGTATCCATTTTCCTGGCTACCTCGTCAATGGGCATACCGCCTTGCAATATGGCGATCATGGCCGTCCGCTGACGTTCGGTGAGCTCACTTTCGATCAGGTTATAAACCAGTTCCAGCATATCGTTTTGTGAGGCTTCTCTCTCGGGGGAAGTAGATGGGTCTGTAAGGATGGCAGGAGTGTACTCTTCGCCTTCTGGTGTTTCGACAATTTCCTGTAAGGAAATATCTTTCCAACGCCGCCGGCGCAGTTCTGTATAGGCGACATGAATGGCAATTTTTTGCGCCCAGGTAGTGAAACGGCTTTCACCGCGAAATGTGTGCATGCTTTTCAGGATCTTCAACAGCGCGTCCTGAACAAAATCCTCCGTGATCGCGTCCAGGTCGGTATTGATCCGATTTGAAAGGGAGGCTCGCAGGCCGCGCAGTAAAATAGCGCGTAGATCTTCCAGGGCATCCGGGTCGATTGGCTCCTCCAGTTGTTCTAACCACTCCTCATTCGTTCTTCGCGCCAAAATAGCTCCTCTTTTGTTGTGCAATACCATTAATTATTTCCTGTGCAGGTATTCATTCTCTAACTTCCCCTATCATACCTGATATGGGAAGAACTCAACAGGTCTTTCAGGCAAAATTAAGAAAAATATTACATTTTTGCTATATTTTTCCCCCTTATTTTTTGAAATGCGCTCGAACACGGGGTATAATGAGGCTCTATTTGTAAATTACATCAGAACTGGTGGTGCATTGATGAGTGAAGCAAAAGAAGAAAAATTAATGGAACTTTCCCAATCTGCTATAGATAAAATTGCAGAATTGATGGCTTCCCGCGGAAAAGGACCGCAGGCTGTCCGGGTGTTGGTTCACCTGGGCGGACCGGCGGGCGGTCAGAGCGAATTTAAATTTGTAGACCTGGCCGAAAAAACCGATTCGGATACCGTCCTGGAGATGGGTCCTTTCCCCATGTATTTAGATACACAGGCTGCTGATGCGCTTAAAGGCGCAAAGGTGGATTTTGACGAAGCGCGCTATTCGACGGGTTTCCATATCGAGTATAAAAACCCGCTGGAAGAGTATCTGAACTCCCGGCGTAAGGATTGGGGCGAAGACCCGATTGCCAATCGCGTCCAGCAAGTGGTGGACCAGCAGGTTAACCCCGGTGTCGCCGGACATGGCGGCTGGGTCGTGCTGCTGGATGTCAAAGATGGCAAAGCATTTATTGAAATGGGCGGCGGCTGTAGGGGATGCGCGATTTCTACCATGACCCTCAAGCAAGGCATTGAAAAGATCATCACCCAGGAAGTGCCGGAGATCATGCAGGTGCTGGATACCACCGACCATTCCAATGGTGAAAACCCTTATTACACGGAAGACCCGGCTGGCGCAGGCTCAACCCCGTTCTAGGGTGATTGCCAGTAAGAATATGAGCGATGGAAAGAAATCCTGTCTCGGTTTTGGCTTTTTAATCCTGGGATTGGTATTGGCTGCCGCAAGCCTGCTGGTGGGGGGGATTGGTCAGCTGGTGGAATCCCTGGGCGGTAACGCTGCCGGGATCAGTTTGCGAACCAGCCTCTATATCGCCGCCGGCGTGTTCCTGGTGCTTTTTGCCGCTGCGATATACTTCTTTGCCAGTATCAAGGACTGGACCTGGCTTCCGGCAATCGCCGGAGGGGTTTACGCTGTTCTGCCGGATCTGATCCTGGGACCGGAAGATGATGCGGCTGCCATGGTTGCCGGAGTAGCGCTATCCGGTCTGCTTTCCTGGCTGCGCAGCCGGAATGTGCAAAGATCAAAACTTTCCCGGCCGGAAGATCCGCCGGAACTGCTGTAAAGGAAAACTGAATGGATTATCGATATTACCGTGGGGACGGGCCGAAACTGCCCACCAAATGGACCAAACACATCCACAAGCTGCGCTATGTGGGAACGGGGATGCTGCTGATTGGGGTTATCCTTCCCTGGCTGATGGTTCTGCATATTTTGAAATCTACCTTCTTTTTTAATTTTTTGGCGACTGGAATGACCTCTCTGGGGGTCATGTTGGTTATCATTGGGATGGTGTTTGACAACCTGGTAGACCGGGCAGACTAAAGCTGCTTCAAGTACATGATGAGAAGGCCGGGATTTCCCGGCCTTTTTTTTAATCCTTTGGGGAGTATTGGACTGCAAGTTTAAAACCGAAAGAAATTAGGGGTAGTATAGAAAAACCATTTTAACGCATAATGGGGGGATAGGTGGTTTCCCGTTAAATACATGCGGGAAAGACATTTGTGTCCCGGGGCAACTAAATTCAGAGTCAGTCCCTGCCAATTATAGCCTTGCTATGTGAATCAAAATGAGCCTGTACAGGCTCATTTTGATGGTACTGAAATTCCTTGTCTATAAGGAAGTGGTTTACAGGTATTCGCGCAATTGGCGGGCTCGCATGGGGTGGCGCAGGCGGCGCAGGGCTTTCCCTTCGATCTGCCGGATGCGTTCACGTGTCAGGCCAAACTTTTCACCGACTTCTTCCAGCGTGTAGGTTTTACCATTTTCCAGGCCGAAGCGCAGCCGCAGGATGCGGGCTTCGCGTGGGGAGAGGGTTGCCAGGACTTCTTCCATCTTTTCGCTGAGGAGCTTTTGCGCCGTGGCAGAGCTTGGGGTGGGGGTGTGCTCGTCTTCCACAAACATGCCCAATTCTGCGTCTTCGTCATCTCCCACCGGGCTTTCCAGGGAGAGGGGCAGCCAGGAAACTTGCAGCATCCACTGGACTTTATCCACGGGCTGGTCGAGACATTCGGCCAGTTCTTCCACCTGAGGGGGGCGGCCCAGGGCTTGTTCCAGCTGACGGGCGGCTTTGTACATCTGGCGGATGCGGTCGATCATGTGGACCGGCACACGGATGGTGCGTCCCTGGTCGGCGATGGAGCGGGTGATCGTCTGCCGGATCCACCAGGTGGCATAGGTGGAGAAGCGGAAGCCGCGGCGGTAATCGTACTTGTTGACCGCTTTCATCAGGCCGAGGTTGCCTTCCTGGATCAGGTCGAGGAAAGGTACGCCTCTGCCCAGGTATTTCTTGGCAATGCTGACCACCAGCCGGGTGTTGGCCTGGATGAGATGGTCCCGGGCAATGCGGCCATCCTGAATGTAACTTTTGAGAATTTCTTTTTCTTCAGGTGGGGTGGAACCATTGAGCTTTGTCAGCCGCTTTTCGGCTTTGATCCCGCGTTCGATCTGCTTTGCCAGGGTGACTTCCTGTTCCGTATCCAGCAGGGGAACACGCGACATTTCTTTCAGGTATAAGCCAACCGTATCCACTTTATCGCCGCGCATTTCCTGGGCAAGTTCGGCCTGGTAGCGTTTGTTGCGGCGGGAGCGGTTGTTGATGATCCTTCGGGCAAGGAGGGGGTCGGTATCTTCTGCATCCTCCGGGGAGGAAGCGCTCAAATCGAGTTCCTCAGAATCGGTCTCTTCCTCTTCTTCGGAATCTAAAATGATCTCTTCCATATAATGGAAGCGAAGCCGTTCCATATCCTGATCATCTTTGGTGAACTTATCAATCGGGCGATTGAGATGTTCTTCGTCAAAGAATAAAGTGATCGTATCTGGGTCAGGTAAGTTGTTTGCCGGGTAAGCCATAAGCCTCCTCCTCAAGGAGTGCTAGTGAATTGGTTTACTCGTCATCTAGCAGGTCTTTCAGTTTAGCCAAGCGTGGGTCGATGGCTTCTGGTTCGCAATCACATTGTCCATGGTTGAGGTTTTCCCCGCAAATAGGACAAAGACCTGCGCAATCGGGTTTACAAAGTGGTGTGGTTGGCGTATCAAGCAGCAAATACTCGCGTGCCAAATCTGTGATGTCGATGTACCCATCTTCGGGTACAATCAGACCAGATTCTGTCTCGGTGCGATGATCAAAGGCGTATAATTCGGTGAACCGGGAATCGACTTCTGAAAGTGTGGCATCCAGGCACCGGATACATTCGGTAGGGATGACCGCCCATAAATGCGCTTCCAGGAGGATGCCTTTTTGGGTACGGGTGAACAGAAGTTCGCCTTTGAAATCTTTGGCTGTGAGATCTTCATCCAACTCGTAGAAAGGAAATTCGAAGGAAATGTCCTTTGCATAGCCGGGGGTCTCGTGGATAATATACCCGACATTGAATCTGAGCGGATGGTTTTTCTTGCTCATGACGAATTTCCTGGATGAGAGATCTGTGAGCACGAGTTGTAAAAAGGACGGAAAATGCCGCAATCAACTATTTTGCAAAACTTTTTATTAAAGTTTCAATTATTATAACAAAATTTGCAAAATAGTCAATAGATTAATTGGTTATGCCTTACATAATATTATGGTGTAAAAATCTCCGAAAAACCATATATAGGGGTGTTGATGTGTGATGACCTGTATATAGTGTTTTAGGCGCTGCGGATAGATTTTTTTCGTGAAAGGATTATTAATGCTTACAAAATTGAAAGGTGCAATTTTGCTTGCAACCAACAATCCTGGCAA
>QKGK01000298.1 GCA_003250455.1 Chloroflexota bacterium
GTCAGGGTCTTCTCCGGTTCGCTTTGCATCTTTTTTGGCACCTTGCAGGGGGTATTGTATCTCAGAAACCCGCCCTTTGGCAAAAGCGAATCCTTTCAAAAGCTAATCAAAGGAAGGGGTTAATAAACACTGGGATTGCTTCAGGCGAAGCAGCACAGCTGCTTACGCCTTCGCAATGACAGCCCAATCTCTTGTCATTGCGAGAGTGCTTGCACTCGAAGCAATCTCAGAATTATTTTATAATAAATCCTTTCATTCCCCCTTCGCTCAAATCACTCCACTGCGATGGACTGCACCATGGCGTCCAGCGCGCTCAGATCAGGATTATAGACGCTGTCTTCCGCCTGGTTAAGCATGGTGACCATGTTGGCCATATACTGCGGGAAGTTATTGAAAAATTCCGGCGGCAAGGCATCTGTCACGTTGGCATCTTCGGGCAGCCCGGGCATGTTCAAAGGCAGCACGGCAGCCACATAGTAATTGCCGTCGCTGGTCAGCCCCTGGTAGGTGTAGAGCAGCTCGTTATTGTTGATCGGGAGGACTGCCTGGTCGAACTGGGTCAGGTAGCGCACCCCGCTGCCAGACTGGAAGTCTATAAACTGCACCTGGGCATGCATTACCTGTCCGGCGTTATAGAACGGCAGGTAGGGCAAGTTTTGCCCGGGCTGCTGAGACTGCAGCAGCGCCTCCAGATCAGCAGGGATATTCCCGACATTCTCGTAAGTGTTCAGCCCTTGCACCGGGTAAATGAAGATCTGTGGCTGCATCAGATGTTGCCCAACCGGGTAGCCTTCAAGTGTGATCACGATATGTTCCGGCAGCATGTCCCACCACGGCCTGTCCGTACTGAACGGCACGCCGGGAATAACCTCATAATTGAAATCCTCTGCTACGCCGCTGACATCCAGCACAACTGACAAACCATCCTGCTGGGTGTCTTCTGGCGTGGGGTCAACTGCCTCCGGTGAAGGTTCAACCTCATCCGATAAAGCATCCGTTGGTTGCGCGGTCGATTGGCTGGTTGATAAATTGCAGGCAACAGCCAATAATGGCAGCATCGCAAAAACAGCCATGAGAAACAATCGTCGATTTTTCAAACCCTTCCTCATTTTTCTACTTCCTTTTCCAAAAATCTATTTGCGATATAAACGAATTTTGTTGACCGTTTGTTCCCTTAATTAAAGCCCCAATACACACAATTTTAACTCGATTAAGAAAAAACTGACCACCTTTCGATGGTCAGTTTTGTCATCCTAAAAATCCGTTTGGATTATGCGCCAGGCCCAACGTGCAGCACGCGCATCATCTCGTGGTCTTCGTGCGAGAGGATGTGGCAGTGCCAAACATAATGGCCCGGTTTATCGAAGTGCGCCCGGATGCGGGTGATCTGCCCCGGCAGGGCGGTGACCATATCCTTGGGCGTGTTCTCGACGATCACGGTCGGCTTATCCACCGTTGGCCCGTAAGAGTCAGCCAAATCTGTCCCGCCGATCCTGAAACCGATCCCGTAGGTGGTAGGATCACCGCCAACAGAATTATGCTGGACGGCTGGCTGCATGATCATATAGGCTCCATCCCCGTTAGCTCCACCAGGCAGAAGGAAACCATCTTCATCCGTATTGCTGTCCATCACAATTTCCTGCCGCCCGACAACTTCAAAATGGACCAGGTGCAGGTGCACCGGGTGGGCATCTCCGGTCATATTCCAGATTTCCCATTCCTCGGTGCTGCCAAGGGCCGGGTTCTCTGTGGTCGGGGCGTGCCAGGCCTGGCCGCCTTCCATCTGACCAGTCAGGGGGTAAGGCGTACCATCCGGCATCATTGCCTGACTGAACATAGGCATGTTCGGGTAGTTGATTGGAATCCCCATGTAGTCGGTGGCCGGTTCGGCAGTGCCCAATACCGGCTGCAAGCGGCCGAATTCATCCCTGCCTTCAAACAAGGCCACTTTGCGTAAGCGATCGTTTCCAGTTGGGACGGAAGGTCCAAAATTGATCCCCGTCGGGCTGACATCCGGCACAGCAGCATCCAATGAGAGCACGACATCGAAGGCCATCACCCGGTCGGTCTGCCGGTCCGGGAAGAAGTCATCCGGCCCAAGGGCATCGCCATAATCGCCGCCAAAGGGTGCATCACCGCCGATGTTCTCCATGATCACGCGGGAGCCGAATGGCACCGACTTGAAGTCGAAGATGATGTCATAGCGGGCGCCCGGTTCAAACAGCAGTTCCGTGACGGAGGTTGGGGAAGAAGCCAGCCCCTGGTCGCTGCCGATCACGGTGAACGAGATCGGATCGCCAGCCCCATTCAGATCAGTAGACCCGGAGTTGGCGGCTTGCCGGAAGCGCAGCACCATGAAGCGGCTGTCGGTGCCGTTCAGCAGGCGGAAGCGGTAGTTGCGCCGCTCAACATCCATCTTGGGCCAGATCATCCCATTGACCACCATATGGTCGCCGAAGAACTCTGCCAGGCCAGTTGGCCCACCGCCAGGGAAGAGGCCCGGCGGCAGATTTACATCAGCATCAATGAAATCATCGTAAAAGGGGTCACCGGGGAAAGCCGGGTAGAACAGCTCGCCGGTGTCGCGGAACATGCGGTCCTGGATGGCAAAAGCAGCCTCATAGGGGAAGGCGGGCAGATCCAGCGGGTTCCCTACCAGACCGGTATCATCGTTATCCCGCAGCAGGTAGAAGCCCGCCAAACCAGCGTACACGTTCAGGCGGGTGATCCCCAGCGCATGATCGTGGTACCACAGGGTCCCAGCCGGTTGGGAGTTATCATAAAAGTAGGTCTTATCCATCCAGCGCGGTCCGCGTACCGTATACCCGGGGCTGAAAAAGAATTCCGGGTTGCCATCAAAGGGGAAGTCCGTATGCCCGCCATGCAGGTGAGCTACCACTGGAACGCCGTCCACCGGGATACTGAAACCGGTATAACCGGGCAGGCTGTAGGCCCAGTGCAGGGAAGTATCCACCGGCAGCAGGTGGTCCAAAGGCAAGCCGGTCAACGGGTCGATCAATTTATTCTTCCATTTGACTTCTACCGGCACGCCTGATTGGGCAAAGATGGTCTTGCCCGGCCAGGTGTAAACCCCCTTTTCGCCATACCCCCAAACAGGTGTCGACAGCGGCGCACCAAACCCATCAACGAGACCGGTTTGATGGAGTACCTGTCCCATTTCGACAGTATAGCTGTTTTTTTTGCCACTAAAGCTGAATGCTGGATCAGCGGCATTGGGCACCAGGTTGACAAATTTTGGCTGTAAAGCCGGGTCGCTCAAGCCAAATGCCGCCGGAGCGGCAAACGCTTTCATCATTGGGTAGCCACGCGCGGCCAATACTACCGCCAGCGAAGTGGCTCCGCTTAGTTTCAAGAAATCCCGTCTATTCATTTCATTGCTCCTCAAACCTTACCTATTAAAAATTTTTGAATAAAATTAAAATGACCACAAATTGAATTTTCCAGGTTAGTGGGTTAACAGCAAAATAACGCCCTAAATACCAGATTCACCTCCTTGCACAAATAGCTTGCTGCAGTGATAGCTGTGAATGTTAATCCAGAAATAAATTGTGATAATCAACGGAAAAGTTACGCCTATTTAGTACCGAAGTACCAGCCATCCCAGGCAATCTAATATTACTTAATTTTGTCTAAATTGTCAATAATCGTTCGCTAAAGCACAATTACTCGGATTATTATGATGAATTTTGTCTAATTTAAATATTCGCATGTGCATATACTCATAAACATGCAAACCAACGCATTCTAAGACTTAAGGAACTATAAGACGTTGTCGGCAAAAAAAAGAGACCGGCCGATTGGCCGGTCTCCGAAGTCTTGATTACGGTTTAGTAATCGACTCCCTTAACATAGTTTGGATCTCTGGTTGCAGCTGGATTTGGGACTATCTCATCCGGGCGCATCATCTCATTGTCCTCGTGGTCGATGATATGGCAGTGCCAGACGAAGCCGTGACCGCCGTTCGGGTCAAACGGGAAGTAGGCATTCGCGGCAGGCGTATTCGCTGGCAGGTCAGTCGGCGCCCAGCGCACCATGATGCGGGTCACCTCGCCGGGATACATGATGACCGTGTCCTTCCAGCCGGCTTCCTGAGGCAGCGGCGGTTTGACCGGGCCCTGCAGGTAGATCGATTTACCGGCTTTATTGGCCTGGTCAATATCAGGGTTGCCGCCCCAATGGCCACCGGATTGAGGATTCAATGCCGGGTCATTATTCAGCGGAGGACCATACCCACCAATGAAGACACCGCCCGGGTAAGGCAGGCCAGTCATCGGGTCGATGGCAGGACTGGCCGGGAAGAGGGCATTGTAAGCGCCAGAATACTTGTTGACGTTGAAGGCTTGGCGGTTCATCAGCTGGAACTGCACCAGGTGGGTGTGGATCGGGTGGGCGTCAGCCGTCAGGTTGACGATCTCCCACAGTTCGGTCTCGCCTTCCTGAGGCAGCTCAGAGTAATAGGTGTTACCTGGTCCAGCAATGAAATCAGACCTTACACCATCGGCATCAAAGGTAACGCCATTCACAGTCCCTGCTACTTTGTGCACCGAATGTCCGCTCCACTTGGTGTTGTTGACCAGCGCTTCGAACGGTCCGAACATCCCCATCACTTCGTTGAGGGTCAGCTGGCGGGTCTTGTTGACAGTTACGCCCGCACCTTGGGTACCGGTGGCGGGATCGACCAGGCGGATCATCGGCTGGCGCAGATTTCCACCCGCTGCCGGGTTGTAATTCTCATCAGGCAAGTTGTTTAATGGATTGACTCTAAACAGCATCACACGCCC
>QKGK01000172.1 GCA_003250455.1 Chloroflexota bacterium
GGTTCCGCTAAGACATGGGATCTGGGCGGAAGTGCGCACAGTGGTGGTGGGGGAGGTACAGACCAGCAGGACCAAAGACTGGGAAGGGGAGATCCATACTCGGAATCTGAGCTATTTCTCTCGGAAAGTGAGTGCCCAGGAGTTCCAACGGCTGGCTTTGGTGGAATTCCAACGCC
Organism: Chloroflexota bacterium; assembly: GCA_003250455.1. Classification (GTDB taxonomy): domain Bacteria; phylum Chloroflexota; class Anaerolineae; order Anaerolineales; family UBA11579; genus UBA11579. Next base: position 177 of record QKGK01000172.1, read on the forward strand.
GCGGGGTGGAGCAGGCTCAGGCGGTGGCAGCCGTGATGGATGGTGCCGAATGGGAACAGGGCTTTGTAGACTTTCATTGTCCGCAGGCGGTCCGCATCCTGGACTTTCCACATGCCACCGAACATCTGAATGCCATTGGGGAGTTCCTGCACGGTGAACATACCCCGCAAAGTCAGGCCTGGCTGAAGGAGCAGTCCCACCGTTTGAAGCATGATGGTCCCAAGGATCTGTTATCTGAGTTGGAGAAACTGCAGCGCAAACATCCACAGTCCGAAGTGCTCTCCAGCAATCTGGCCTATTTGAAGAAACGCACACAACAAATGCAGTACCCACTCTTTCAGGCGCAGGGTTGGCCGATCGGCAGCGGCGCCGTGGAGAGCGGCAACAAGTTGGTGGTCGAAGCACGTTTGAAAGGCGCCGGAATGCATTGGGAGCAGAACAACGTCAATCCGATGTTGGCCATCCGCAATATCCTGTGTTCCGGTCGTTGGAAGGAAGACTGGCCCAAGATCGAAGCCAGATTACGAAAACAAACCCAACAACGTCGACGTCAGGTCCATCGTCTGCATCATCCTATTTCTCCGACCACCAGGGTAGGACGTGCTCTGCTGCTGGGTGATTTTGGGGTGATTTTGGTCCTGACATCCATGAACCACTTGACCAGGTTTCTTCCCCATCCAAACCCAAGAAAAGTCCCTGGCGTGGTTTCGTTCACGGCAAAACCCTCTACCAGCGCAAGCCTCCGAAAATTTAAACCACACCCGCCCGCAAAGTTCCCCTTTAATGTACCTCTCTTCCAGCGTGCTATACTGAGATTTGGAGGGTAATAATCGAACTGAAAGAAAAGGAGTTGTCATGCAGAAGAAGGATACCTTTACAAAGAGACTAGCGGTCATGGGAACGGCGCTGGCTTGTTTCCCTATCCTAATGACTCTACTCACCTCGCTTGCCTCACCCTTCCTCGCAGGTCACTTTTTGATGGACTATCTGATGCCCGCGGAACTCGGTCTCTTTGCACTGGGAGGCGCGCTCTTACTATTGTGGGCAGCATTTCGGGCGCGCTCACGCCGTGGATTGATTGGTGGCGCGGTTGGTTTCGCGGTCGCCCTGCTGGTCGGCAGTCAGGCTGTCGCGGAGGTTACGGGGTTGGCTTCGGGTGAAACCGAAGTTGGCGGTTGGCAATGGATTCTAGTGCTGGTGATGTTCGCGTTCTACATTGTAGCGTTGATTGTGATTGATATAAGCGGAATTCTACTTGCACGCGACTTGTTCCGGTCTGCTCCGCCCCCCGCCATGGGTTGATAATTCCACCAACAACCTGCTTCCTGGAATCGCTAACAACACGAACTTCCGATTTCAGAACGCGTAAATAGAAGGTGAAACCGTGAGGCTTCATCCAGGATTCCCATGGCATGAAGATCAGGAGGGACTACTTGCTCATAAAGCGCAGGTAGGCAAAACCCAATCCCAGCAGTAGATAGATCAGTACAGTGGACCAACCCAGTGCATTTGCTCCTGCACTGCCGCTCAACTGCGCGATCAGGGAGAATAGAAAACCGATCGCATCACCGACCATGTTGGCGTTTGCCAGCCCCTGCTGCGCCTGGTCATTGGTGAAGTTCCTGCCAAACCAGTTGAGCACCCCAAAACCGATCAAAGCGGCTCCGAAGAGCTGACCAATAAAAATACCACCTTCATTTAGTGTCACGTTGTAAAATGCGGTAAGTTGTGCGGGCATGAACACGAAACCCAATCCAAAGGCGAATGCAACGATGGAAGCAACCGTGGTTATGTTTTTGTAGGACATTACACGACTCCTCTCTACATATATGACAACGCACAAAGTAGCTT
>QKGK01000240.1 GCA_003250455.1 Chloroflexota bacterium
TTTATCGACCGGCAGCGGGCTGAACTGGATGCGCTGAAAGCGAAGATGACCCCGGCGCTGCGCGTATTAATCCTTGAATATAAAGCTGCAATTCTGAATGAAGAGGGGCGTACCCCGATGTACAGCGGCATTCACATCTACAGGGGTGTGCTGGACCACGGCCTGAGAACGCATGACGAGCTGACCGGTTACCTGCGCCAGCAAGGGGTTGCGGTATAAGCATCCTCTAACAATCCTCTTATCTTCCCGCCATTGACAATTACTAAAACAGCGTTTATATTTTAGCGTCCTTAACTATTAAAGGAGCTAAAATATGGACCAGGACCTTTTTGTAGATACCATGGAACGCTGGATCAGGGTTGTGATGCACAACTCGATGGCCAACCTCACCCGCTATGCCCGGGAGAATGGCTATTCCGTGCAGCAGCTGATGGCGCTCAATTTCATTTCCCATCAGAAAGCCTGCGGCGTCTCCGACCTGGGAGACCGCATGGGCGTCACCAGCGCGGCAGCCAGCCAGCTGCTGGAACGGCTTGTCCAGCAAGGGCTGGTCTTGCGCACCGAAGACCCCAACGACCGCCGCAGCAAGCTGCTTGCCCTCACCGGGAAAGGCGAGGAAACCCTCAACGACAGTGAGCTTGCCCGTTCCAGCTGGCTGCCGATCCTGGAGGAAAGCCTTTCTCAGGACGAATACCAGCAGACCATCCAGGTAATGAAAATGCTGACCGAAAAGGCACGGTCGCTAGACTATCCCTTCGAATTGGAAATTAGCAGTAAATCCTAAGCATAGGAGCAGACCTATATGTGGCGATTACGTAACTATTTAAAACCCTATTTCTTCATCTTTGTGGTGACGATAGCCCTGCTGTTTGTGCAGGCCAATGCCGAGCTGGCGCTGCCGGACTATATGTCCCGCATCGTCAACAACGGCATTCAGCAGGGCGGTGTGGAAGATGCCGCGCCGGAAGTCATCCGGCAGAGCACCATGGACAAGCTGTTCCTCTTCATGAGTGAAGATGACCAGACCATGGTGTTGGCGCATTACACCCTGGCAGAAGCGGGCACCGATGCCTACGACCAGGCACTTGAAAAATTCCCGGGGATTGCCGATGAACCGGTCTACCTGAGCGGCGATGTCAGCAGTGAAGAACTGGACGCGCTCAACCCGGTGATGGGCAAGGCCCTCCTGGCGGTCAGCGGAATTCAGCAAATGATCGACGACCCGGACGCCGCCTCGCAAATGACCGGCGCGCTGGACCTGGGCTTTGACCCCTCGATGATCCCCGCCGGGACGGATGTCTTCGCTTTGTTAGGGAGCCTGCCCGCGGCACAGCGCGCACAAATATCGTCTGCAATCGACGAGCAGTTTGCCGCCCTGGGTGACAGTATGATCAACCAGAGCGCGGTGAGCGTGGTCAAAACGGAGTATGAAGCCCTGGGTGTAGACCCGGAGAAGCTCCAGTCCCAGTACATTGTGCGCACCGGCGGGCAGATGCTGCTGATCTCGCTGCTGGGCGGGGTGATGACCGTGACCGTTGGCTATCTGGCGGCGCGTGTGGCGGCCGGTGTGGCTCGCGACATCCGCAAGGCCGTGTTTGAAAAAGTCGAAAGCTTTTCCAGCACCGAATTCTCCAAATTCTCCACCGCCTCGCTGATCACGCGTTCCACCAACGACGTCACCCAGCTGCAAATGGTCACCTTTATGATGATGCGTATGGTGTTCTATGCCCCGATCATGGGTGTGGGCGGTGTCATCCGGGCGATCAATAAGGGCGCCAATATGTGGTGGATCATCGCGCTGGCGGTGGCAATCCTGCTTTCGCTCATCGCGATCGTCTTTGTGATTGCCCTGCCAAAGTTCCAGCGCATCCAGAGTTTGATCGACCGGCTCAACCTGGTCACCCGTGAGAACCTCTCCGGGATGATGGTCATCCGGGCGTTCAATAAGCAGGCCTTTGAAGAAAACCGCTTCGAAAAAGCCAACCGCGACCTGACCGACAACAGCCTGTTTGTCGCCCGTGTGATGGTGACGATGATGCCGGTGATGATGTTCGTGATGAACGGCCTCTCGCTGCTGATCATCTGGGTGGGGGCACACCAGGTAGCCGAGTCCACCATGCAGGTGGGCGATATGATGGCCTTCTTGCAGTATGCCATGCAGATCGTGTTCTCCTTCCTGATGCTCTCGATGATGTTCATCTTCCTGCCGCGTGCGGCCGTATCCGGCGACCGGATTGCCGACGTGCTGGAAACCGAAATAGAGATCCTCGACCCCGACAAACCGGAAGCATTCAAATCGCCGTTCAATGCGACCATCGAGTTTGAGAACGTGGCGTTCAAATATCCCGGAGCAGAGGATAACGTGGTCCAAGGGATCACTTTCACTGCCCAGCCGGGCAAGACAACTGCCATTATCGGTTCCACGGGCTGCGGCAAATCCACAGTGGTCAACCTGATCCCGCGCTTCTACGATGTGACCGAAGGGCGAATCAAAATTGACGGTACAGACATTCGCATGGTGCGCCAGACCGACCTGCGCGACAAGATCGGCTACGTGCCGCAGAAGGGGATGCTGTTCTCCGGGACGATCGGGAGCAACCTGCGTTATGCCGACGAGAACGCCAGCGACGAAACCCTGCAGGAAGCCGCTGAAATCGCCCAGGCGATGGAATTCATCCAGGAAAAGCCGGAAGGCTTTGAAACCGAAATCGCCCAGGGCGGCTCAAATGTCTCCGGCGGGCAGAAGCAGCGTCTGGCAATTGCCCGGGCGCTGGTCAAGCAGCCTCCGATCTACATCTTCGACGACAGCTTCTCCGCACTGGACTTCAAGACCGACGCAGCCCTGCGTAAAGCCCTGCAGCAGAAAACCGGTGAAAGCACCGTGCTGATCGTGACCCAGCGGGTTGCCACAGTGAAGAACGCCGACCAGATCATTGTGCTGGACCAGGGGAAGGTGGTGGGCAAAGGCACCCACAGCGACCTGATGGAAACCTGCCAGCCTTACCAGGAAATTGCACTATCGCAGTTGAGCAAGGAGGAACTCTCATGACCGAGCAAAATAACCGCGAGAACAACGACAGACCGATGACCCCTCCCGGCAGAAGGCCTGGCGGCCCCATGCGCCACGGCCCCATGGCGATGATGAAGGGCGACAAAGCCCGCGACTTCCGCGGCACAATGAAGAAATTGCTCCGCTATCTGGGCGGGTACCGCACCTCGATCATTGTAGTGATGTTCGTAGCGATTGCCTCCACGGTGTTCACCATCGTGGGGCCCAAGCTGCTGGGTAAAGCCACCACCAAGCTGTTTGAAGGGGTGATTGCCCAGATCTCCGGTTCCACCGACGGGATTGACTTTACCTATATCGGCAATATCATCCTGCTGACCCTGGGGCTGTATGTGCTTTCTGCCATTTTGAGCTATGTCCAGGGGTGGGTGATGTCCGGTATTTCGGTAGATATTACCTACAAGTTCCGCAACGACATTGCCGCCAAGATCAACCGCATGCCGCTGAAATATTTTGACCGCACCAGCCAGGGCGAAGTACTCTCCCGCATCACCAACGACGTGGATACCGTCAGCCAGACGCTCAACCAGAGCCTCTCGCAGATGATCACTTCGGTGACCACGGTGATCGGCGTGCTGATCATGATGCTCTCGATCAGCTGGCAGATGACCCTGGTGGCGCTGCTGGTCGTGCCGCTCTCGATGTTGGTCATCATGCTGGTGATCGGCCAGTCGCAGAAGTACTTCAAGCAGCAGCAGGACTACCTCGGGCATGTCAACGGGCATGTGGAAGAAATGTACGGCGGGCACATCGTGATGAAAGCCTTCAACGGCGAAAAGGAAAGCGTGGAGACCTTCGACGGGCTGAACGATACCCTGTACAGCTCGGCCTGGAAGTCCCAGTTCCTTTCCGGCCTGATGATGCCGATCATGGGATTCGTGGGCAACATTGGCTATGTGGGCGTGAGCATCATTGGCGGCTGGCTGGCCGTGCGCAATGCCATCACCGTCGGCGATATCCAGGCGTTCATCCAGTATGTGCGCTCGTTCACCCAGCCGATCACCCAGATCGCCAATATCTCCAACATCCTGCAGCAGACCGCCGCGGCGGCCGAGCGGGTGTTCGAATTCCTCGAAGAAGAGGAAGAGATCAAAGAGGTAGAAAACCCGGTCCATCTGGAAAAGGTGGAAGGGCGTGTGAAATTTGACCACGTGCGCTTCGGCTACAAAGACGACACCGTAGTGATCAAGGACTTCTCCGCCGAGGTGACCCCTGGGCAGAAGATCGCAATTGTCGGCCCGACCGGCGCTGGCAAGACCACGATCGTCAAGCTGCTGATGCGCTTCTACGATGTGCAGGAAGGTGATATCCGCGTGGATGGCTACAGCATCCAGGACTTCACCCGCAACGACCTGCGCCGCAAGTTCGCCATGGTGCTGCAGGATACCTGGCTGTACAACGACACGGTCATGGAAAACATCCGCTATGGACGTGAAAATGCCACAGATGAAGAAGTGGTCGTAGCGGCCAAAGCAGCCTATGTGGACCACTTTATCCGCACCCAGCCGGAAGGCTACGAACTGGTGCTGAACGAAGAGAGCACCAACGTCTCGCAGGGGCAAAAGCAGCTGCTGACGATCGCCCGCGCCATCCTGGCCGACCCGGAAATCCTGATCCTGGACGAAGCGACCAGCAGTGTGGACACCCGCACCGAAGTGCTGATCCAGAAAGCGATGGACAAGCTGATGCAGGGGCGGACGAGCTTCATCATCGCCCACCGGC
>QKGK01000294.1 GCA_003250455.1 Chloroflexota bacterium
CAGTCTGATTACCTCTTTGTTTGATCTCCCGGCGTTCTCCTGGTTGGTTTCCACGGCCTTGGCCAGCTTGCTGCTGGCAGTCCCGGTGGTGTTTGCCCCTGAGATCCGGCGGGCATTGGAACGATTAGGTCGGGCGAGCGACTTTTTGCCCAACACGCGCGTCCAGGGGCAAACGCAGGATACGATTGCGGCAGTGGTGCATGCTACCGAACGTCTATCTTCACGGCGGCATGGCGCGCTGATCGTGCTTCAGCGGTTTGATTCGCTGGAAGAATATATCGATACCGGCGTGCCGATTGATGCCAAGGTCACACCGGAATTGCTGCTGCAAATCTTTTACCCCAACACGCCCCTGCATGACGGGGCGGTGATCCTTGTGGGCGAACGCCTGATTGCCGCTGCCTGTGTGATGCCTCTTTCAGCCAGCGGCGTGCTCAATCTCTCGGTAGACCGGAAGATGGGGCTGCGACACCGTGCTGCGTTGGGGTCCTCCGAGGTGAGTGACAGCGTTGCAGTGGTAGTATCAGAAGAAACTGGCTCGATCTCGATCGCAACCGGGGGGCGGATGATCCACCGGCTGGATGGCCGCCGCCTCGACGGTGTGCTGCGTGCTATTTACCGCCCACAGGAAGAACTGAACTGGTTCGAAACCCTGGTGGCGCGCGTGTTTGGCCGGCCCGCAAACGAGCAAGCTGGCCGACAGGGGGAGGATTAACATGCAGAAGATTTCTTTGGTTAATCCCTTCCAGGCGCTGTGGCGCAACCGGGAAACCCTGCTTTTGGCTATATTGCTTTCCATGGCGGTATGGGTTTCGGCTGTGTTTGCCAATGATCCCAATGTGGATGATGTGGTATCGGGCGAAGTAACCCTGGAACAAATTGGTCTGGCGGAAAACCTTGTCTTTTTGGATGCCCCTCCCGACAGTGTGTCTGTGCGCTTGCGTGCGCCGCAGTCTGTATGGCAAAAGATCAATGACAACCCGGAATTGGTCAAGGCTACCGTTAATTTTTCCGGGGTGGAAGCCGGGTCCTACACTTTAGAGGTAAATGTTACGGTACAAACTTCTCCTGCCCAAATACTGGAAGTGCTGCCAGAGACGGTAACGGTCAGCCTGGAGAATGAAGTTGTGGAAGATATGCGAGTAGACCTGGTGCGCGTGGGCGAACCCGCAGCAGGCTTCCAGGTGGACGCATTCTCGCTGACACCGGATACCGTTTCTGTCTCCGGGCCGGAATCCCGGGTGGGACTTGTCACACAGGTGGTTGGCACGCTTTCCATTGCAGGTGTTCGGGAAGACTTCACCGACCAGGTCACGCTGGTGCCGGTGGATGAGAATAACCGGCAAATCTCCGGGGTTACGGTGTCTCCCAGTGTGTCCGAAGTGCGGATGCAAATTTCCCAGATTGGCGGATACCGCGATGTGGCTGTCAGGGTAGAAACCATCGGACAGCCCCTCAGCGGATACCGGGTCACCTCGGTGGCAGTGGAACCGCCTACGGTAACGCTGTATTCCGAAAATGAAGAAATTATTGCTGGTATTCAGGGATTTGTCAGCACTTTGCCGATAGACCTGACTGATCAGACCGAGGATATCGAAGTATCACTCGGGTTGGACCTGCCGGATGAAGTCCTGCGGGTGGGGGATGAGCAAACGGTGCTGGTCAGTATCGGGATTGCCCCGATCGTCACCAGCCTGACCCTCACGGTACCTATTTCGGTGTTGGACCTGGCGCCAGGATTCCGCGCGGATCTATCACCGGATACCGTGGATGTGATCATCACAGGGCCGGAGCCTGTGATCCAGAACCTGACGACTGAGGATGTTGTTGTGTATGTTTCCCTGGATGGTTTTGGGGAAGGGTCTTTCCTGGTCGAGCCGGAATTTGAAGTGCTGCTTGAGCAGCTTAACATTGATTCGATCAATCCGGATACAATAGAAGTGATCATCAGCGTAGATGATGGGACGGTCTCCCCGACACCTACGCCAACCAATACTCCATCTCCTTGAGGCAAGAATGACACGCAGAATTCCTGTAGTAGCACTGGTGGGCCGCCCCAATGTGGGCAAAAGCACTTTATTTAACCGCCTGGCCGGGGAACGCCTGGCGGTAGTGGACGAGGTTCCCGGCACTACCAGAGATAGATTACATTCCAGGGCAGAATGGTCCGGATTGGAATTTATTGTGGTGGATACCGGTGGGATCGACCCCACCGGGGTGCGGATTGCCGAGGGGCGCGAACCGCTGTCCATCGGCTCGAAAGAATTCATCAATGAGATCCGTTCCCAGGCCGAGATCGCCATTCAGGATGCTGATGCAGTCCTGATGCTGGTGGATATAGAAAATGGGATCACACCTGCAGATGAAGAAGTAGCCAAGATCCTCCGCCGCAACCAGAAAGAGGTGAACGGTGAATTTGTGCCGCCAGTGCTGCTGGTGGTGAACAAATGTGATAACAAAGAACGGCGGGAGCAGGCGGTTGAATTTTATTCTATGGGCTTGGGCGAGATCTACCCGGTATCTGCCCAGCATGGTCAGGGTACGGGAGACTTGCTGGATGCGCTGGTGAAGGCGCTGAAACTGACCAAAGAGGACATGGTAGATGAAGACGAGGAAGATAATTCGGTCAAGATTGCTATTGTCGGCAAGCCCAACGCCGGAAAATCCAGTCTGTTGAACAAGCTCCTCGGGCAAGACCGGGCAATTGTCAGCCCGATTGCCGGAACCACGCGCGATGCGGTGGATGAGTATATTACCTATGACGATATTCCCGTCACCCTGATTGATACGGCCGGGATCCGGCGGCGGGGCAAGGTAGAGCCCGGCGTGGAAAAATACTCCGTGCTGCGGGCGATGCGCGCTATCGAACGCGCAGATGTAGCCCTGCTGGTGGTGGATGCCGAATCGGGGATCACCAATCAGGACGCGCATATTGCCGGGTTCATCCTGGAAGCCTGGAAAAGCGTGGTCGTGGTAGTGAATAAATGGGATGTGATCGAAAAAGACACCCACACGATCAACGAATACACCGAACATGTCCGGGCAGCGCTCAACTTTTTGGATTATGTGCCCATCCTGTATATCTCTGCACTGACTGGTCAGCGGGTGAACAAGGTGCTGCCCACCGCTCTCCAGGTGCAGGAGGAACGCCTGGCGCGCCTGAACACTGGCGAGATCAACCGGGTGCTGCAGAAGGCCATGGTACACCATCCCCCGCCATCCAAAGCGGGACGGCAGTTAAAGATCCTGTATGGGACCCAGGTGCGCTCCGATCCTCCTACTTTCCTGATTTTCGTGAATGACCATAAACTGGTACACTTTACATATAAGCGGTTTTTGGAAAACCAGTTCCGGATGGCATATGGATTTCTAGGGACTCCGATCCGGCTGGTATTCAAATCCCGGAACTCAAAATGACCGCTTGATCGTGCGTTTGCATTTGGCAAGATTTTTTTATCGAGTAATGAGGTGATCGAAATGATGGAAAAACCTGCGGATGTTGCCACCCTCACCAAAGAAATGGTGATTGAATCGTTGGGGGCATTCAACTTTCCACGCGGCGAATTTTGGCAAAACACGGTTGGCCGGTTGTTTTACCGGCCTGCAAGACTTTTCTCTGAAGTGTTTGCCAAATTTGACCAGGATGTTGCCAATTTCGGGATTTCCGAAGCAGCGAAACGCCTGCTGATGGTATTTGCTGATTCTTCCAGTGCGGTAGGACAGGAAAATATTCCCAGCGAAGGGCCGCTGCTGATCGCTTCAAACCACCCAGGGACGATCGACGGCGTTTCGATTGTGGCTAACGCCGCCCGTGATGATATCAAGGTAGTGGTGGGCGGGATGCCTTTCCTGCAAAAGCTGCCGGTTGCCAAACATTTCACCATTGTTGCCGAACGCAATGCCACTTCGAGCGTCCGCGCCAACACTGTACGGCAATCCATCCGGCATCTAAAAAATGGCGGCGCGCTGCTCATCTTCCCATCTGGCCAAATAGACCCTGATCCGGCGGTGCTGCCGGGTGCGCGGGAGGCTTTGGATGCATGGTCCCGTAGTATTGCCATCATGCTGCGCCAGGTCCCCGAAACACATTTTATGCCTGTGATCACCAGCGGCGTACTCCACCAGAAATTCACCAAATCGCCGTTCACGTTTCTAAAACAGGATGGTGTTGGGAAACGCCGGATCATGGAATATATGCAGGTGATCCGCCAGCTGGTTTTCAAAGAGCGTTTGGGATTGCGTCCATTCATCACATTTGATGAGCCCTTCACCCTGCATGAAATTGGCGAAAAAAGCAAAGCGGACTCCGAACAAATCCTGACAGCTATCATCGAGCGGGCTCGCAAGACACTGGAAAAACACACAGACTTGCTGGACGATCAGCTCGACCTCAATCAGACAATTTATGCCGGATGAACATTTAAAAGCATTTTTGCACGAGAAAGGTTATGAGGGGATCTTTTATACTTTAAATTGGCCGCGGACGTCGTTTACTGAGTGGCTGGTGGAACGCTTGGTTGGGGGAATTGTGGAAACTATGCTGGATTTAGCCGTAACATTTGATCATAAAATTGGGGCTGAAAGCGTAAATTCTGCCTGCGGATGGGTAGTGGATAAATGTGGCGATCCGATTGTTTCTATAGGGGAACACCATATACCAAAAGCAGGACCAGTATTAATTACTTCTAACCATCCGGGGCTTTTCGATTCGATGTTAATCACCTCCCTGCTTCCCAGGCAAGATTTGAAAATCGTAGCTGGCGGTGTGCATTATTTTGCCCAGCTGCC
>QKGK01000034.1 GCA_003250455.1 Chloroflexota bacterium
GTGCAGCCAAAACTAAAATTTCTGCACCCATTTTAATAGTTTCTCTCTCCTGATTCCAAGCCTAAATGATAAAAGATGATCCCATTAGATAAAATTTATATCTGTGTGCATCTGTTTTCATCCGTAGTTCATTCTACTTTTAACCACAGATACACACGGGTGGTGAGGAATTTGAAGGATTGCACCTTTTGCAGCACCGGTTTTCACGAAAAAGGGTTTTTTCTAGAGAAGATTTGCACAAACAACAAAAATAGGATAAACTTGGTGTGATTTGTTTGTGAAAATTTTTACTGGACGCTGGTTTCGGCCTGTGTTAAACTAAGAAGGCTTGGTGCTTGCGGCGTCATGAGTTTTTACTATGCGTCGTATCCATCATTTAAGCCAAAATTCTATATAGAAAAGGTGTGCCATGCTTGAAGCGTATTACCCTATCGCCATCCTTATTGGTATAACCGTAGTCTTAGGAATACTGGTCGCAGGTCTGGGACATCTCTTTGGCCCGAAACGCCCTTCCACCCGGAAAGGCGCCCCCTATGAATCCGGAATGATGCCATACGGTCCCGGTACCAGACAGATGCCTATCCGGTTCTACCTGGTCGCCGTGCTGTTCATCCTCTTTGATGTTGAGGTCATCTTCCTGTTCCCATGGGGTGTGGTCTACCGGGAGCTGGGCCTGTTTGGGGTGATCGAGATGGTCGTCTTTGTGGTCATATTACTGGTAGGCTTCATCTATGCTTGGAAGAAGGGAGCATTTGAATGGGAGTAGAACAAAAACTTGGTGACATGGGTGTGGTCACGCACCGGTTGGAAGATGTGATCAACTGGAGCCGCACCCGTGCGATGTGGCCGATGCTGTTTGGGCTGGCCTGCTGCGCCATCGAGATGATGGCGGCCCAGGCTTCGCACTATGATATGAGCCGGTTCGGTATGGAGCTAATGCGCGCCAGTCCGCGACAGTCAGACTTGATGATCGTGGCCGGGCGCGTTACGCGTAAGATGGCGCCGGTGCTGCGCCGGTTGTACGACCAGATGCCCGACCCCAAATGGGTCATCTCGATGGGAGACTGCGCTTCCTGCGGCGGCGTGTTCAACAACTATGCGGTTGTCCAGGGGGTGGACGAGGTTGTCCCCGTGGATGTGTATGTGGCCGGCTGCCCGCCGCGCCCCGAAGCGCTGATCCACGGCATCGTGACCCTGTACGAGAAGGTCCAGGCCGAAAAAATGAAAGACTGGGCATAAACAGGTGATGTCTATGGAAAATGATGCCTTAAAAACCATACTTGCCGACCTGGAAGCGAACTATGGCGGGCAGACTGCCGAATTCCGCGACCAGGTGCAGGTGACCCTGCCTGCCGACAGGATTGTGGCGGCGGCCACTGCCCTGCGGGATACCCACGGCTTTGAGATCATGCCGGATATCACCGCAGTGGACTACTGGCCCCAGACTGCCCCCCGCTTCCACGTGGTCTACCAGTTCCATGCGCGTGCCAAACATATTCGCATTACGGTGCGGGTGCCGCTGGATGGCGACGAACCGGTGATGGATACCCTCACGGGTGTATACCCGAATGCCAACTGGCTGGAACGGGAGCTGTGGGACATGTTCGGGATCCGTTTTGAAGGTCATCCCGACCTGCGGCGCATCCTGATGCCGTTTGACTGGGAAGGACACCCGCTGCGCAAAGATTACCCGCTGGGTTATGAAGAAGTGCAGTTCACCTTCAACTATGATGAGATTGACCAGCGCAAACCGCGCCCGAAGGAATAGGTGAAGCAATGGCTATGCTGGAACAATTTGACGTCACTTTAGATGAACTCAAGCACCTGGTGAGCGAAGATGCGCTCAAGGGTGATACCCTGCTGCTCAATATGGGGCCGCAGCATCCCAGCACCCACGGCGTGCTGCGCCTGCTGCTGGAACTGGACGGCGAGATCATTCTCAACTGCATTCCCGATATCGGCTTTTTGCATACCGGGATCGAGAAGAACATGGAATCCAAGACCTACGCCCAGGCCGAGGTGATGACCGACCGGTTGGACTACCTCAACACGATGGGCAACAACCTGGTCTACACCCTGGCGGTGGAAAAGATGACCGGGCTGGACGTGCCCGAACGGGCGCAGGTGGTGCGGGTGATCTTTGCCGAACTGCAGCGGGTCGCTTCTCACCTGGTCTGGCTGGGTACCCAGGCGCTCGACCTGGCGGCCATGTCGGTCTTCCTGTACTGCTTCCGCGAGCGCGAATATATCCTCGATATCATGGAAATGTGCTCCGGGCAGCGCATGATGACCACCTACATCCGTCCCGGCGGTTTGTGGCGCGATGTGCCGGTGGAATTTGAAGCCGCGGTGCGCGATTTCCTGGCTTACATGCCGGCCCGCATCCAGCAGTATGAAGACCTGCTGACCAAGAATCCGATCTTCCTCGACCGGGTGCGCGGCATCGGTAAGATGACCAAAGAGCAGGCCCTGGCCTGGGGTGCGACCGGTTCTACCGCCCGCGGCTCCGGCGTGGACTTTGACATCCGCCGGGACGAGCCATACTGCGGTTATGAGCAGTATGAGTTCGATGTTCCCCTGCACACGGACGGCGATGTGTTTGCCCGCTACCTGGTGCGCATGGAAGAAATGCGCCAGTCCCTGCGGATCATCGAGCAGGCGATCAACCGGCTGCCGATGGGGCCCTTCCGCAGCAACAACCGCAAATTCGTGCCGCCACCCCGCTCCGAGCTGGGGCGCAGCATGGAAGCGGTCATCCACCACTTCAAGCTGTGGACCGAAGGGTACGATGTGCCTAAGGGGTCCATTTACCAGGCGGTAGAATCGCCCCGCGGTGAGCTGGCCGTGATGCTGGAAAGCGACGGCGGCCCACGGCCTTACCGGGTCAAGTGGCGTACGCCTTCATTCAGCCATATCCAACTGCTGAGCTGGATTGCCAACGGCCATTACGTGGCCGACCTGGTGGCGATCATCGGCAGTGTGGACATTGTTTTGGGAGATACAGACCGGTGAACGCACTTCAAGAAAAATACGCAAAAGAGATCGAGGCAATCCTGGCGAAGTATCCGGCGGAGCACAAACGCTCGGCTGTCATGCCGCTGCTGTATATCGCTCAGCGCGCGGGCGGCTATGTGACCAAGCAAGATATGAGCGAAATTGCCGAAATATTGGAAATCACCCCCACAGAAGTCGCTTCGATCGTGGGGTTTTACACTCTGTACCACGACAAACCGGAAGGCAAGATCCGCATTCAGGTATGCAACGACCTGCCTTGCGCGCTGCGCGGCGCAGACAAGTTTCTCGAGCAGTTGTGCGAGAACGTCGGCATCCAGGTCGGCGAGACGACCGAAGACGGCCTGGTGTCCATCGAAGCAGTGATGTGCCTGGCGGGCTGCGACAAAGCCCCCATGTTCCAGGTGCAGGACGAGAACGGGATCAGCTACCATGAGAACCAGACCGTAGAAAGCGCTGTGGAGCTGATCGAATCTTACCGCAAGCAGGAGAAGGAGAGCTGAGATGGCAGAACAAAAAGTAACCGGCCACCGCATCCTGCTGCGCCACCGGGATATTCCCGATATCGGCGAGTTTGATGTCTACACCGGTCAGGGGGGCTTCGAGACCTTCAAGCGGGTCGTCACCACGATGGAGCCGGAAGAGATCAAGCAGCTGGTGCTGGCCTCCGGCCTGCGCGGCCGCGGCGGTGCGGGTTTCCCCACCGGCCGCAAATGGATGTTTGTGGACAACAACGCCTGGCCGCACTACCTGGCTGTAAACGCCGACGAATCCGAACCGGGGACCTTCAAAGATCGCGAGATCATGGAAAAGAACCCCTGGCAGTTCCTGGAAGGCATTATGTGCAGCGCCTTCGCCATTGGCGCACACGAAATTTACATTTACCTGCGCGGGGAGTTCTGGCAGATTGCCCACCAGCTGGACAAGCAGATTGAAAAACTGCACGAAGAAAAGCTGCTGGGCGAGAACCTGTTCGGCACCGATTATAAGCTGAACATCTTTACACACCTTGGCGCAGGGGCTTACATCTGCGGTGAGGAAACCGCCCTGCTGAACTCCATCGAAGGCATTATGGGGCAGCCCCGCCTGCGCCCGCCCTTCCCTCCGGCAGTTGGCTTGTTCGGCAAGCCGACCGTGGTCAACAATGTGGAGACCCTGGCCAATGTGGCCCTGATCCTGGAAAAAGGCGCCGACTGGTACCATTCCTTCGGGACGGAAGAAAGCGCCGGGACGAAGGTTTTCAGCCTTTCGGGACGGGTGAAGAACCCCGGCAACTACGAACTGCCCTTCGGCACCACCTACCGCGAGCTGATCTATGAATACGGCGGCGGGATCATTGACGATAAGCCGATCAAAGCGATCATGTCGGCAGGTGCGTCTTCCTCGGTGATCCCGGCCACGGATGAAGCCCTGGATACCCCTATGGCCTATGAGACCGTACGCAACCTGGGCGCAGACCTGGGCTCTGCTTCGGTGATCATCCTGGACGAGACCGTGGACATGCGCTGGCTGGTCAACAAGACCATCCATTTCTTCAAGCACGAATCGTGCGGAAAGTGCACCCCCTGCCGCGAAGGTACCTACTGGATGCAGCACCTGACAGACCGCATCTGGCTGGACGGGAGCAGGCAGGAAGATGTGCTGCTGCTGCAGGACGTGGCAAAGAATATGCAAGGGAAGTGCCTGTGCGCCCTGGGAGAATTTTCCACCATGGCCGTACTCTCCTCGATCGAGCGCTTCTCTGAGGACTTCAAGGTATAGCTATGGCA
>QKGK01000288.1 GCA_003250455.1 Chloroflexota bacterium
GACTGTGCAAGATGAATAGTTCCCGTCATATTTGTCGCTTGTGCCAAGCGTTGGATGCCTGTATCTCTCCATTCATTGCACCGCGTGTTTGAGACCTGGGATAAAAAAAGCCCGCAGAGAAAATTCTCTGCGGGCGTTGTCTGAAAAAGAAAATCGGTTATTCGCCGGTACTCACCGGTCGGGCGCCGAGTGTCATTTGAAAGTTGAGTATCTCCCCACTGCGGAACACTTCCAGGTCTACTGTATCACCGGGGGAAGTGTAGTTGAACAGGTAGCTGAGCATATCGCTGAAATTGAGCACGTCATTCCCATCCACCGATAAAATCACATCATCCGCTTGCAGACCGGCTTCACCTGCCGGGCCGCCAGCAACCACAGAAGTGATCAAGGCACCAATGGTCTTATCCAGGCCAATGCGCTCCGCTTCAGACAGCGGGATATCCGGCCAGCTGGAGATGCCCAGATAGGGGTAAGCATACGAACCATCCGTAATCAGGCTGGGCACTACCCGCTTGATAATGTTAATTGAAATGGCGAACCCCACCCCGGAGTTAACCGGTTCGGAATCCTGGTTGGTGTTGTATGTGCTGATCGCCCGGTTGACGCCTACCACCTCACCGGCAAGGTTCAGCAGCGGACCGCCGGAATTGCCGGGGTTAATGGCTGCATCGGTTTGGATAATGTCGCCCGCGGCAAAGGCCTGCCCGGTAGAGGACAGGTTGAGCGAATCCAGGGTGCGGCCAATGCTGGAGACGATCCCGGTGGTCATCGTTCCTGTCAGGCCAAAGGGATTACCAATTGCCACCACCGATTGACCCACGCGCAATGTGTCTGAGTCGCCCACGGAAAGCGGGGTCAGGTCTTCGGCAGGCAGGTCCACTTTGATTACCGCCAGGTCGGAATCCGTATCGGTACCGACCAATTCACCGCGCACCTTGATCCCTGAAGTAAAAGCTACCTGGATTTGGGTAGCGCCGTCCACCACATGGTAATTGGTGACGATATGCCCCTGATCATCCCACACAAAGCCGGAACCTGTCCCCTGCGCTACCGAGGTATGGAGATCATCGTAGAAAGTGAGGACGGTGACCACTCCCGGGCTGACGCGTTCGTACAGCCCCACCAGCGCATCTTCCTGTGCAACCAGGTCTACAGAGGTATAGCTGGTGGAAGTTACCGGTACCTGAACACTTTCGGAGGCGGATACCACCTCAGTCGGTTGAGGTGTAACCTGAAAGCTGCTCAAACAGGCCATAGAAACAGCCGAAAGGGCAGCAACAACCAATAATAATTTTAAGAGACTGCGATTTTTGAACATTTACGTTTACTATGCTCCTTCTGAAAATATGGTTATTTTGTCTGCTTTGCCAATTGCTCGTACAGCTCCCGCTGCTTGGCGGTGAGCTTTTTGGGGATATCCACCTGCACGGTGGCATACAGGTCACCATGCTGGTGGTTTGCTTTCAATTTTGGCATCCCTTTGCTTTTCAGGCGGAAGGTCTGTCCGGTCTGCGTCCCCGCAGGGATCGTGAGGGTCACACTGCCGCTCAGGGTCGGTACGGAGACCTTTCCCCCCAGGACGGCCGTAGGGACATCCACAAATACTTCGGTGTACAGGTTATCATCCTTGCGGTCGAACCGCGGGTCGAGAGACACTTTCATTACCAGGTAAACGTCGCCGGGCTTGCCATCCGGTCCGGCCGGGCCTGCCCCGGAAAGGCGCAGCTTGGTGCCGGTTTTGGCCCCTTTGGGAATTTTTACGTCGAAATGACGGTCGCCAATGCGCACCTGGCGGGTGCTGCCCAGATAAGCCTCATGCAGCCCTATCACCATTTCACTCTCATATTGGCGAGGTTGGGCGGCAGTCCGTGTCTGTCCAGAAGTGGGGCGTCTGCCGCGCAAGATCTCTTCCATCCCGCCTCTGCCCCCCATACCGCCAAAAATCTGGCTGAAGAAATCGGAGAACCCCCCACCGCCAAACAGGTCGCTGAGGTCGCCTTCAAATTCCACGCGCATCCCGCCAGGCTGTCCACCTGGCTGACCGTAGTTCCACTGGTTCCAGTCGAACCCGCCGCGCCCTCCCCCCTGCTGCCAGTTAGAATAGGCTGAGCCCAGCTGATCGTAATGAGCGCGCTTATCTTTATCACTCAAAACCTGGTAGGCTTCGTTGATCTCTTTAAAGCGGTCTTCCGCGGCGGCATCTCCCGGGTTGCGGTCGGGATGAACTTCCATCGCCAGTTTCCGGTAGGCTTTTTTAATTTCGTCTGCTGAAGCGCTTTTCTCTACGCCCAACACCTGATAATAATCTTTATAATCCATCGCCATATTTTTTTACCCGGATATCGAATTTCATAACGTTCAGTTCCATAGGCACATGAATCTTCACGTCCAGATCAGTGAAGTCTGCACCCATTAGATTGTATGACTCTCCAGAGAACCCCGTCAACCCGAAAAGGGCCTTTTTTACAGTTTTCTTACAAGGTTTATATACACTGCTAATATTTTGCCCAATCCCAGTCTAAATATATAGACATGCTCGTATCGAAAGTCCTTACAAATTGTTAAACATTTAAATTCATTCTGGTATATAGTTAAATCATCCCCTGGAGGCAGTTTTTTTCCTCCATTCGTGCAAGATTTTCAAAAACCATTTCACAAGAAGGAGTAATCCCCATGAATAGTTCCTCCCCCATTCAGGTTTGGATCAAAGCCCTAACCAAGCCAAACCGTGTGTCCTACGAGGAGATCGTCAACGATCCGGACGCATCTTTGGGCAAAGGTATTGTGTGGTTGGCCATCGCCGGATTTATAGGTGGGTTGATATCCAGCATTTTCGGACTGATCTTCAACCAAAATGTGTTTACGCAATTCAGCCAAATCTTTGGTGACAGCGGATTCAACATTGGACGCACCGGTGGCGGATTCTTCTCCGTGATCAGCGGCACTTTCGGGGGGATGATCGGGGGGGTGATCGGCGCGCTGATCATTACGGGAATTGTGCAGTTGGTGGCCCGCGCCCTGGGCGGTACCGGCGAATTCGACAAGCTATTCTATGGCTATGCCTCCTTCCAGGCTCCTTTGGGGCTGGTCACCAGCGTTTTAGGGTCAATTCCGTTCCTTGGCTGTATTGCTCCCCTCCTGGGGATTTACGGCCTGGTGCTGATGGTGATTGCCACTCAGGCAGCTCATAACCTGGACACTGGCAAAGCCGCAATTGCCACCCTGACTCCCGTCATCATCGTCTTCATCCTTTGCTGCTGCGTGATTGCAATCGTTGCCGGCCTCACCGGCACTATTTTTAGCTCCAGCGGAGGTGGAGGCAATATCCAGTTCGACTGGAACAGCCTGATGCCGTAAAAAGGCCGGATTTCCAGAACCGTTCCTATATTTACAAAAATACCATGCGGAGGCAGCTTCACATGGTATTTTGATTCACACAATCAGGTCAAACCGTTTTGTCATAACAGACAAGTTCCAGCTGGTTCCCCTCCGGATCCGGGAAATACATCGAGCGAACATGCAGCCATTCATGCACGGTTGCATAAATTTTTATCCCCAGACTTTCCAGACGGTTTTTCTCAAATTCGTAATCTTCTAAAGCGATATTCAGGGCAATATGGTGCAGCGTAGACTGATGCGAACTGAGATCTATTGATTTATCAGTTAGGATTGTGCGGTCAGAGACTTTAAAAAGCGCAAGGTTTTGGGTATGCCCGCCATAACCTTCCGCAATCTTAAAGAACACATACTCTTCCTCACGCCTGAGTACTTCAAGACCGATCACATCCTCGTAAAATTTTTGCATTTCGTCCAGGTTCTGCACGATGATGGAAACTTCACCCAACCCTTTGATCCGGCGATCTGATTTACCCATGCCATCTCTCCTTTTGAGCGAATTCGCTCTGCTCGCTAGATAAGATAATTTATAACAGCATATCACCATTTATCTAAAAAGAGAGTAATTTGACAAACAAAAGCAAATAACAATAAATATTTCCCCCTCAATTATTTGAGAATGCCATCAATACCATGGTCAATTCAAGCAATTTTACGAATTTAACTTGACAACCACCCACAAAAGGTGATATAAACAGCGAAACTTAACAACCGAATAAGCCACAGAAAAACTGTGAAGAGGACGAGTACCCGCTGAACCGGCGGCCCAGAGAGCGAGGAATGGTGAAATCCCCGCCCGTACGCCAGCGAAGAATGGACCTCAGAGTTGCAAGGCAAACGAAATTTTTTCTAGTAGCCTGTGCCGGAACCGCCACCGTTACCATGGCGAGGAGTATAAACAGAATTCCCTTCTGTCGTACTCTGCAAAAAAGTGAGGCTGGCTATTTTCTCCCCCGTCGCAACACCGGCGGGATTTTTGGTTAATTCCACCAATGAGAATATCCCGGCAAGCCTAACTGGGGTGGCACCGCGGGCAACAAGAAAAAATCTTGCGCTCGTCCCCATACATTGATGTGAGGGCGAGCGCATTTTAATTTAACTTTTGCGATCTCCCTCAACCGATACAACCTAAATTTATGGAGGTCGAAAAATGAACAAAAAGCAGGAAAAATCCCCGAAAGCGAAACAGCCCCAGGCCGACCAGGCTGAAAGCGTCTCGCACGCACAGTCTATATCCTTGATGGCTGTGCAGGAAAAGCTGGGTCTGTTTGCCCCCGACGCAACCTCAGATGCCCAGGAAACCCACGAAATCTTATCCAAAAAACCGCTGGGCTACATCTAGGCCCCAAGGAGTAAAATCATGACCAGTA
>QKGK01000474.1 GCA_003250455.1 Chloroflexota bacterium
CTGGTCGATTTTAAGGAATTTGCCTATCTGGATGATTATGAAAAGACGCAGGACGCGGTGGATATGGCCTATGTTGAGCTCGGGAATCAATTTGATCTCCCGCTGGCCCCTGTTGGAGCAGTATGGCGGCAGGTGTTTGCTACAGACCCGGCATTTGATCTTTGGCTGCCGGATGGATTGCATCCCTCTCTGGAAGGGGCTTACCTGGCGGCCGCTGTGTTTTATGCGACCATATATAACGAGTCTCCGCTGGTCCTGCCTGTCTCGGATCAATTTGACATTGACCCGGCCGCCATCGAGCTGATCCATCAGATCGCAGCGCAAGTTGTATTGGAAAATCAGGAACTATACCGCCTGCCGTTGTTCGAGCAGTAGTGGCAAGTTATTGGCGGGTTCCTTTCTGGTAGAATCATTCCATGTGGCATTTCCTTCGAAAATTAAGCAACCGGCTTTTCTTCCGGGTGATGTACCTGCAAAAGCCACGCTGGGATACCGGTATCACGCCGCCGGAACTGGAAGCCTTTGTGCAGGCGCATGAACCGGGGCGGGCGCTGGACCTGGGCTGCGGGACGGGCACCAATGTGCTCTATCTGCGCCGGCACGGCTGGCAGGCCAGCGGGGTGGACTTTGTCCCCAGGGCGGTGAGAGCCGGGCAGCGCAAAGCCCGCATGGCCGGGCTGGAGGTGAACATCCTGGTGGGTGACGTCTCCTCCCCGGCGGTGTATGACGGGCAGTATGACCTGATCCTGGATATGGGCTGCTACCACGCGCTTGATCCGGCGCAGCGGGTGCGCTACCGTCAGCTGGTAACTGAACACCTGGCCGCAGGCGGCACCTATATGTTATATGGATTCACGGGGGATGAGAGCCGCATCACGCCGGGGGATGTGCAAGCGCTGGAAGAAGTGCTGACCCTGAAAAAGCGGGTGGACAGTTCGGACAGCTCCGGCCCGACCTCGGCCTGGTTCTGGTTTGTGCCCAGGGACACGGCGGCATGAAGTTCCTTTTTTTGTTCATGGACGGGGTGGGGTTAGGCCCGGACGACCCGGACACCAACCCGCTGGCGGCGGCGCGCATGCCCAACCTGCACCGCCTGCTGGACGAACATAAGCTGGTTGCCGGTGCGGCGCCCATGGAGAACGGGCGCGCCAGCCTGCTGGCTCTGGATGCCAATTTAGAGACGCCGGGGCTGCCGCAATCTGCGACCGGGCAGGCGACTCTGCTGACGGGTAAGAACGTGCCGCAGCGGGTGGGGGAACATTACGGCCCCAAGCCCAACCCTGCGGTGCGCGAGGTGCTGGCCGAAGGGACGGTCTTCAGCGAGCTGGCCGGGCATGGCTACCATGCGTCGCTGATGAATGCCTATCCACAGGGCTACTTTGATGGGATCAACTCCGGCAAACGGCTGTATTCAGCCATCCCGCAGGCCGTAGTGAACGCCGGGATCCGGCTGAACGGCAAGCAAGACCTGTATGCCGGACGGGCGATGTCCGCAGACTTCACCGGGGAGGGCTGGCGCACACATTTGAAGCTGAGTGATGTGCCTGTCATGTCCCCGGAAAAGGCCGGGGAGCGGCTGGCGCAGTTGAGCATGGACCTGGATTTTGCCTTCTTTGAATATTGGCCCAGCGACTACGCCGGGCACCGCCAGGACCGGGACGACGCGATTGCCCTGCTGGAGCAGTTCGACGCCGTGTTTGGGGGGCTGCTGGCTGCCTGGGAAGATGACGCCGGGCTGGTGCTGATCACCTCCGACCACGGGAATATCGAAGCGTTGGATACCCGCCGCCACACCGATAACCCTGTCCCGGCGCTGGTGGTCGGTGCGCCGGAATTGCGGCAAAAATTCACCCGCAACCTGCGCACGCTGGCGGATGTGGCCCCGGCGATCCTGCAGTTTTACCCCTGAATCCTTTGCAAGCGGGGGAGAAGTATTTCACCTTTTAGCAGTAAAATCACTTGCGCTCAAACGCCGCCAAATTTATGATTAGGTTAATTCCTTACGCGTCTCAGATGCTCTGATGTTCCAGAAAACAAGGCGCCGCGATTTTGATTGCTTTCAAGGGAAAACGCACGTATGTCAGGCAGGAGAGAAACAATGAAGATCACCCCCAAAGACCGTCGAAACCTGTGGATCATCGCGATCACCGCACTAGCCGTGCGCCTGGTAATGCTTCCCTTCTCGCAGCAGATCGAAGCGGACGCCATCACCCGCATCTGGCTGGCGGTTGATTGGCTGGCTGATCCCACCCTGATCCTTTATGGGCGCCAGGGGCCGCTGCATCTGTACCTGCTGGCGGGTTCCCTCGCGGTGTGGAAAAGCCTTTTGTGGTCGCCGATCGTGCTGCATGTGCTCTTTTCGTCTGCGACCGCGTTACTGCTGTACCTGTTTACCCGGGTGGAATTTGAGCATGAGACTGGCAGCCTGATCGCCGGGTTGGGATTTGCGTTGTACCCGGTGGCGATCCGCAACAGCCTGACAGCCATGCCGGAAACGCCCTTCGTGTTCTTTTTTGCATTGACCATCTACTTCCTGGCGCGCGGGATGCGCAGCCCCGGCAGCTATCAATTCGAGGTGATGGCCGGCTTGTCTTTGACCCTGGCCGGGATGATCCGCTTCGAGGGCTGGGAATTCATCCCGCTGCTGGGGGTTCTGCTGATCCGGGATTTTAAGAAGATGGTGGCATTCGGCATCAGCGCGGCCATATTCCCGCTCTCATGGCTACTGGGGAACCAGATCCACTATGGGGATGCGCTTTACAGCATGCACTGGTCCACCAACTGGGAACTGAATGTTGCCGGCAATAATGAGGGACTCTCTACCTATGATTATGTTGAGCGCACGGTGTATTTCCCGGCCGTGATCTTTCTGGGGCTCACCCCGCTGGCCGCCCTGCTGGCGTTCTGGGGGGCGGTGCGGGCGCTGTTCAAAAAGCTGTTCGAGGCCCGCTGGCTGGTGCCATTGGTGGGCTTGCTGGCGGTGATGATCTATTTTGCCATCCAAGGCAACCTGGATATCCAGGCGCGCTATACCATCTCGCTGGGACTGATCTTGCTCGCCTATCTTGCCCCGCTGTACCGGGATTGGCAGCTGGCCGAACGGAAAAAGCAAATCGTGTTCGGGTTGGCCCTGGTCCTGATGATCCCGCTGGCGTATCTGGGGAATGCGATCCCCCCGGTGCGCAATTTCTACGTTGCGGGGATCAATCCCGTGCCGCGCCTGCGGGCAGACCGCCAGAATCTGGCCGCCGGTATCCTGGATGAAGCGGCGTTATTCGACAATGGCGAGCCATACGGGCTGGTCTCCGATTTCTATGGCTACCGGGAGACGTATTACGTAGCGATTTCCACCGGCCTGCACCCGGATGATATCTTCATTGCCCCGGGAGAAGCGCACGAGGAACTGGCCCTGGATGAACTGGAAAGGGTGCTGACGGAAAATACGAAGGGGCTGCTGATCCTGATGGAAGGGTCGGACTTCTCCTCAAATGTGCATTTTAGCGGTGAGGGGCAGGCAGAGATGATGGGGTTTGATCTGGCCGTGACGGAACTTCGCACGATCTCATGGCCGGACGGTACCGTGCAGGTGTATTCCTACGAGCGCTAGTGTTCCGTCAAATATCATTTGATGAGTTTCAAAGGCTGGCAGCAAATGCGTGAATACGACCGTTCAATCATTTGATCTTGCTTTCAATACACATTTTTAGCTTTGACAAAGTACCAGCAGGTTCTCGTAATTGAGGGCCACAATACCGGATAGATATCAATCATTTTCCTTTGCAATCATATGTGCAGAGAGACATTTGCCAAATTGTTGTAATGAGTGGAGAGACTATCATCCTGTTGGTTTAGGATTGACCCGCAACTTAAATTCATTATTGTGTAGATAAAAGACTTCGAGAAAGAGGGAAAAAAGAGTCTCGAGAAAAAAGTAAAAGAAGCGGTTTATCAGAAATCAACCAGCGGCTTGTAAATCAATTTAAGCTACCTTTCCTCCGTAATTAAGCCTAATATGTAAACTATTATTATTTATCGTGATTGCGCGATTAAGCAGTAATAGAATTGATGATTCCGGCGTTCTTTCCTCCTCGCATCATTAGGATGAGTAATGGTGAAGTGATCCCGATGATTAGTTGAAACGGGACGTAGCATACCTTTCCACAATGGGTCATTCAGCGCTAGATTTTACCTTGACATCGAGGATAGCTTGACGAGTTATTGCACCCATGATATAAACGCCGAAATAATTAAATAACCAAATATTCGCTCTTATCCAGAGAGACCGAGGGACCGGCCCTATGACGTCTCGGCAACCAACTTTTTGATCGGTAATATAGGTCAAATGGTAAGGTGCCAATTCCGACAGAGTAATTCTGGAAGATAAGATGAAGCCTATTGCCTCTTCTTACTTACCAGAAGGGGTTTTTTTTTACCTTTTTTTGGTACCGGGCGAATAAGCCAATGGAGGCTCTTATGAGCAAACAACTTGATCGGAAATTTGGTTTCACCACCCGGCAACTACATTCGGGGTATTCCCCTGAACCCACGACTGGGGCGCGGGCGGTGCCGATCTACCAAACCACCGCCTACGACCTAGAAAGCACCGAGCGAGCAGCCCGCTTATTTACACTTACTGAGAACGGCAACATTTACACTCGTATAGGTAACCCAACCAGCAATATATTTGAACGGCGGATTACTGACCTGGAAAGCGGGGTGGGGGCTGTGGAAGTCAGCTCAGGGCATGCTGCTC
>QKGK01000213.1 GCA_003250455.1 Chloroflexota bacterium
TCCACCTACCAATCAAAGGCTGGCAAAATATTTGGATCGAGCGCAACTTCCCAGGGGGAGTGCCCGGGATTGGGATGGGGCTGCTAGGGTTGGCATTTTCAGGGGATTCCTCACTAACGTCTTTCAGACGTCACGTTCGGAAAGACAAATCAAACCCTGCACCATCAAAAATGTTGAATATCCGAATTCTTATCCGAAGGTGAGAAAACTGGAGGATATTCCCAATTGGGAAACCCCTCCAGCTTTCTTTATAATTCTATCAACTACTTTAGAAGAATGTTGCTTTGTTATTCTTTAACTTCGACGGGCACTTTTTGAGCTGCAGGACCTGGGCTGAAGGTAATTTTCTTTTTAGCGGTCACAGCCACCAGTGAAGCCACGACCATCGGGATGGCCAGGTTTACCGGGAGAAACATCAGTACGATTGCCAGCGCGATATACATATTGTCCATCACAATGCTGACGGTGGCTGCCATCAGGGCTGCAATTGCCACCATGGGGTGCATCCCGGGGACCAGGTTTGCGATTCCCAATCCAATCGCCGCGCTGGAAAACATCACCGGGAAAAACTCCCCACCTTTCCACCCGGTGGCCGTGTTCGCCTTGGTGGCAATCATTTTAAGGATACCGATCAGGATTAAAAATATCCCGCTCATTTCCAGCCCTTGTTCAAACAGAGAACCCAGCCCAAGCTGCCCGGAGAAAAGGACCAGCGGTGACACCATCCCCAGTACGCCCAACAAAATGCCGCCCAGCAAGCTGGTAAAGACAGGTTTGGTCTTCAGGGGAGCCAGCAGCTTATCGAGATGGCTGCCGATCTGTGAAAACATTTCTCCCAAAAGAAGCCCGACAAAACCCAGCAGAATGGCAGTCAGAATTTCATACCCGTCAATTGAAAATTGATACGGGAAATAGGCAAATTCGAGCCCAAACATCGGTATGGCAACCAGGGAAAAAATGACAAAACCGCTGGCCATCGCGAGGTACCCGGGGATATTTGACCAGGGTTTCTTCAGTTCGGCAAGGTGAAACTTGGTTGCAAAGCGGGTCATGATGTCCCCTGCCCAGGAACTGAAGCCCACCGAGATGCCAACCAGGGCTGCTTCCGGGCCTAATGCACCGCCAAATCCCAGGGAGATCAGGGAGAGCAAAAATGCGGCAGGGACAGATTTGATGCCCGGCAAATTTTTGCCTGTCTTGATACTTTGGATGATAGCATGCATCGGCTGGGGTTCACTACCCAGATATTTCCGCATCATCCCGACTGCCAGACCGCCCAGGATAGCGATAAGTAAAATGTAGTAGGAATTCAGGCCGCCCAATTGATGCGGAATGGTCTCCCAGAGAAATTCGATCAAATAATGCTGTGCGTACATGAAGGAGCCTACAATCGCGCCGATCACACCGCCCAATCCAATACTGACCAAGATCAAAAGAACATAATTTTTTCCCAAATGCCGATCCATGTTTTGCTTGCTGAAGTCTTCCATAATCTTCGAACTACCTTTATAATATTGATGCATTAATATGACATAAGACATAAATATGCCATAACTAGTTCAAAACGTCAATATTAAATTTGTTAGTAAATTGTAAAAAATTGAGGAACAGGCCATGGTGCGACAAGACCGAAGAATCAGACGAACCCGTAAGCTGCTGCATACGGCCCTGGTTGAGCTGATTGCAGAGAAAGAATATAACGAGATCACGATCCAGGAGCTAACCGAAAGGGCAGATATTGGACATCGTACATTTTACCGGCATTATGCCGACAAGGATGATCTGCTCCTCGATGTGATGAAAGACACGCTTTCCGGGCTTCAGAATTTACTGGTGCTGCCTTCATCCGCCATCTTCCCGGATGATCCATCAGATAGCACACCGCGGGAAAATGGCCGCAGACTGTTTGCGTATGTAGAGGAGCATGAAGCGTTCTTCCGGGTCCTGTTCCAGGAGCGGCTGATTATTGATCAGTCTATGGTAGACCTGGCGCGCCAAAGAACGATCACCCTCCTGCAAAATTTGAAAGACGAGCGCTACTCTCCGATCCCTTACCGCATCATGGCCAACCATGTGATGACATCCACGATTGAGATGATGAAGCTGTGGCTGGAAGACGGGAAGCCTTATTCTGCCGAAGTAATGGGGGAGTATCTGGTCCAACTGGTTTTCAAGCCGATCCGAAATCTCCTGAGCGAGAAGGCAATCTAGCCCTTCATCCAAAGAAATTTAATTCAAGCGGGATTATAACCATCCTGATTTGCATAATGAGCTTGTTTTGCCGTAGAGAAAACGTGTATACTGGTTGCAATCACAAAGTTTCAGGAAAAACAAAATGGCTAAGCGGGCCTGGCAGTTTCAGTTCGAAGACGGCGCGCACGAGATCGTGCTCGAGCATGGTTATCTCTCCGGCAAGCGCAGATTTTTCATTGACGGCGAGGAGTTCAAGCTGCTTCCTGCCGAAGCCCGGCATAACCCGGATGTTGGCAGCACGCATACGTTTGAAATTGCCGGACATGAGTGCATGGTCGTGATCCGGACCAACGGCGTGACCTTCACCTATGATCTGGTCATCGATGGCATCACCCAGTCAACCCGGCAGCCGTACCAGCCGGACGGTGCTTCCAAAGCAGAAATTGAGACCTCCGTCAGACGGAAGACCCTTATTGGCATCTTCCTGATCACTGGCATTTTCTCCTTCCTTCTGACCTGGTGGATGGCCTTTCAATTGGGATATTACCTCCCATTCCTTGCCATCCTCGCCCCCGAACTGACGGTTTTAGCTTTCTATCTTGTGCTTTATCCTGATGACGTCACCGGGAAAATCCCGCTTCGCTTTTGGATAGCACTTATACTTGGCCTTGCGCTTGGGTTGCTGCATAACTGGCTTCTCAGCGCCGGCTTTTTCTTCTTCTAGCGCATTTTCTGTATTCACTCCTGCGGCAGATAGGGGATGAACAGCACCTCCGCCAGGGAGAGCTCGTCGTCTTCCTCTTCAAGGGTGTCCCATTCGTTGTCAGCGTCCGGCCACAGTTCCAGCTGACGCAGGTTGCTGCGCACCAGCGAGGCCAGGTCATCTTCCGCCAGCCCGAAGGGGGCCAGCACCTGGTTGGCCGCCCGCAGGAGCAGTTCCTTGTAGCGCCCCTTGTTGATGAAAGCATCGTCCGGCTCCACCGGCAGGTCCCAGGCGAAGATGCTGGTCTTCTGCCCGTGGGTGTAGATGAACTTGACCCGCTGCCCGACGCGCACGTCCTTTCCGGCGGCAGCCAGCTGGCGGGCGGCCTTGGCCGAGGTAGAGTTGCCCTTGTATTCCTCCGGGGAGCGGCTGAGGCGCGTCTGGCACACCAGGTCGGCAATCGGCACTACACCGGCGTCCAGTTCGGCGAAATAACGTTTGACGATCCCGATGGCGTCCTGCATGTATTCCTCGCTGCGGGAGATATCCTCCACACCAGCCAGCAGTTCCATGATCTCCCGCTCGGCGCTGGCGATCCAGGTTGGGGTGTCGGAGCGGCGCTGCGCCAGTCCGCGCACCTTGAGCGAACCGTCGGCGAACTTGCCGAAGTAGCGGTTGGCAGCCCCAATATAGGGGTTCTGCTTGGCAGGCTGGAAGGCCAGCCACTCGAAGATGCCCTCGAGTTCGATGATCAGCCCGGTGCGGAAGAGGATCTCCTCCATCAGCGGGGCAAAGTCCTTCGGCGTGCGGCAGCCCGGCTTGTGGACGAAAAGGCTGTCCACGTTGGCGGCCAGCACGTCGAAGCCCATCTCGTGGGCGGTCTCCATGGCAGTCACCAGCATCTCGCGCCCGACGGCAGTGATCGCTTCGTGCGCCTGGATGTTGCCGAACAGGTTGTTCTTGTAGCCCTGGTAGCCAAACGAGACATACCCCAGCCACTTGAGGGCGTCGGCGATGGATTGCAATTTGGCCCGCTGCGGGTCGTCTTTGGGCAGGCGGCGCATGGCACGCTTGACCGCCAAACGTTTATACAGCAGCGGGCGCAGCACCGAGGCCACCAGCCCGGGCTCGTCCTGGTTGACCGGCACCCCGGTATCGGGCACGTAGAAGTTCTTCTCGCCTTCCGCCCCGACCGTCTCCCCGCTGATGTTCCAGCTCATCATGATCGAGGGATACATCGAGAAGAAATCCACCTCGGCCACGTGCTGGTGCAGGCCAATCACCGGGCGGTAGTTCAGCCCGCCGCAGTCGGCAGCGTTGAGCTGGGCCGCAGATTTGAAGCGTTCGGTCTGGCGTTTGTGCAGGGGGATGAGGATGCCGCGATGCATGGCCTCGTTGATCTGCATGGCGGTGAAGCCCGAGCCGGGGCTGTTGCGGGCGGCGGTCTGCACCGAGACGCAGGTCACGCGGGCGGTCTCCACCGCCGAGCGGATGCTGAAGTTGAAGCCCATGTCCATCGAGCTGTTCTCCGGGTCGATGTGCCAGCGGCCGAACAGGTGCGTCTGCGTGGCGCGGTGATACACGCTGCCGTAGCTCTCGAAGGTCATCGCCTGGATGGTGCGCGGCGGGCGGGTCTGGTCGCGGTTGGGGTTGAAGGGGATGCCGTGCGCTTCGGCCTGCTGGCGCAGGTACGGGAACAGCCAGCCATCCCCCCAGCGGGCCAGCACCACGTCCGGGTCGTAGCTGTCCAGGATCTCCTGCACCTGCGCCAGCAGCGGGCGCGGCTTTGCCAGCGAGAGTTCCCATTCCTCTTCTCCGCCGCGCAGGTGCAGTGCTCTGGGTTGTGCGTGGTT
>QKGK01000325.1 GCA_003250455.1 Chloroflexota bacterium
AATTGGTGACTGTTGCTTCTGACGAGCCATTAGCGGTTGGGGTATCCGTATTGGACCATAATGATGTCAACGCCATCGCCGATTTTGTGGAGAGCACGTTCCTCAGAAACACACCTGGTAACTGAGTACGAGCTTCCCGGAGAGGTACTGATCGAGCTGCTTCTCCCTCTCATTCAACTTACCCCTGTTAGTAAAAACTCCCCTGGTTCCAGGGGAGTTTTGCGTTTGCGTACCCTTCAAGCCTACCAGTAATGGTGCACCAGCGGCTTGATCCTTTCGCTGTAAATTGCCTGGATCGCTTTCATCGTCTCTGGCGGGATCGCCGGGAGGTCTGCGGCAGAGGCATTGTCGATCACCTGGCCGGGCCGTTTTGCCCCGGGAATGGCACAGCTGACTGCATCGAACATCAAGATCCAGCGCAGCGCGAACTGCGCCATTGTCCAGCCTTCCGGCAGCATTTCCTTCAATTTCTCCACCGCTTCCAGGCCAGTCTGGTAGTCCACTCCGGAGAAGGTCTCGCCCCGGTCAAACTTTTCGCCGTGCCGGTTGAATTTACGGTGGTCATCTGCTTCAAATTCAGTCTTCAGGCTCATTTTGCCGGTCAGCATCCCTGAGGAGAGCGGCACACGCGCCAGGATGGCGATCTGGTGCTCCTGCGCCAACCTGAAGAACAGGTCTGCCGGTCGCTGGCGGAACATGTTGAAGATGATCTGCACCGATTTCACATTTGGGTACTCGATCGCCTTGATGGCCTCTTCCACCTTTTCCACGCTTACCCCATAGTGCTGGATCTTCCCTGCGGCAACCAGATCATCCATGATGCCAAACACTTCCGGCCGGTAATAGGCTTCCGTCGGCGGGCAGTGCAGCTGCACCAGTTCCAGCGTATCGGTTTGCAGGTTCTTCAGGCTGCGTTCCACAAATGCGGTCAGGTTCTCCCGGTTATACCCCTCTACTGTTTGAGAGGGCAACCTGCGCCCGGCTTTGGTGATGATGTGGAAAGGGTCGCTGCGTTCTTTTTTCAGCTGCGCCAGCAGCTGTTCGCTGTGTCCATCCCCATATACATCGGCGGTATCGAAAAGGTTGATCCCCTCGTCAAGCGCGGTATGCAGCGCCTGCATGGATTCTTCATCCTTCACCGTTCCCCACTCGTTGCCAATTGCCCAGGCCCCAAAGCTGATCGCAGAGACCTTCCAGCCGGTTTTGCCAAATACACGATATTCCATTGTTTCTCCTCTATAAAAAATGATTGCTTATCCCCAAATATAAATCAGAACAATCTCTCAACCAATTGTTGAATCACCATCAGCAATATTGGCAGGAATAATACAGAAAGAAAACCTCTTAAAGTATCAGTTTTCCATGGCCAGGTAGGCAGCTTACTGACATATTCCTGCTGCATTTTCAAAGTTTCTACCAGATCATGCTTCGCGGATGCTTTCGCCGGGTCCAGGTTTTTTAATTCACTTCCCATACTGCTGATACTGGATTTTATAAATAAATTTATCTCGTCAATCAATCGTCCTTTGGCCTTTTCCATCTGGGTATGTAAGCTGACAAGTGGAAGGACAAAAGAAGCTGCTGCAGATGTTACTTCAACAACAGCAAAACCAATACTAAAAGCTGGAGACAATCCAGTGGAATTGATCCCGTAAATGAATGCCCACAACAACGTGGTAGATAATAAAAGAACCCAGGCAATACCGGTTCTTGATGTCAGCACCGAAAAAGAATACAGCGGTGTGGCATTGAACAAATCGATCTCACCCAGATTAGATTGAATTTGCGAAACAATGGTCAATTGCCGAATAGTGTGGAAAACAAAGATTGGAAATAGGGAAAATCCCACCCAAAATATTATCACTTGTGAAATCAGCGATAATATTGTTCGATCGGAAAACGTGATAATTCCCAGATCGAAAACAAACGAAATAATCACTGTTAATGGGCCTATAAGGGACAATATCCACACGGGCCTGGCAGGCATATGGGTGAGTTGGAATACCTTAAATTCATAATCTTCTTCATTGTTAATCATCAATGGGCGGAAATTTTCCGAGGCGCGTAAAGCCAGTTTATCCAGGGAGTACATGATCCAGAGAGTCAGGGCTGGCCATATATTTGTTTGAAATTTCTGAAGCTCAAATACACCTACTGGTGCGGTTTGGTCAAGCCAGGCAAGGCCCTGGCTGAGGAACAGGTAGAACAGGTAAATCGCTAAAAAATACAGCCAGGCAGGAAATCGCTGTCGATCTACCCAGCTAATGATTCGATCGACAATACTTGGCGTATAAGGGAGATGGTTGGAAGCCATTTTTTATTTTACTATTTTTTGGGAAAGCCGTTGGAATGAACGAATACCCAATTTGAAAATAATAGGATTGCATATCCTGCTTTAAAAAACTGCGCCAACTGCTTGCAGCTGTGCTGAACCTGAGCCGCCTTCATGGACATGGCGCTTACGATCCCCAGTAGTAATAGCATAATGAGCACGCAGATAGCCCCTGGGATATCTCGTATTCCCCAGGTTTATGGTCCATTCAGGTGCCTATTATGCGGAAAAGGATTTACTTCCCCCAGTTCATCAGGATCAGCCCGGCTATTGCCAGCACCACCCCAAGCGTGTTGACGGTCGTCAGCCGCTCCCGAAAGAAGATCAGCCCCACCGGCAGCAGGATCATCGTGACAGTGGTATTCGAAACTAATCCTGCCAGGCTGATGCTCCAGCCAGCCCGGTATGCCAGCAGAAAACCAATTTCCAGCCCCACCAGGGTGAACGCCAGCCCGACAGTAGCCCAATTGAGCTGTTTCAGTTCCTCACGCAGCCCTTCCTTTAAAGGGAAGACAGGCAGCAGAGCTAAGCAGATCGCCCCTGCCATCAGGTAGCTGATCGCCAATGCCAGCATCGGGTTGGCGTTTTGCGGCGTCACTTTCTGGAACAGGTGGTAAAACACGTTTGAAAGGATCGTCAGGGAAATTGCCAGCCAAAACATGTTTAGTTCCTTTCATCCCGGCTGAAAAATTCCGCAGCCGGATAAAAATCCATCCTCGCGTTGGCTGCTGCTTCCCGGTCGGATTCCATATCGCCGACGTAAAAAGCCTCTGCCGCGGTCAGGCCGAATTCCTCCAGAGCCTCCAGCAGCATCCCCGGGTTGGGCTTTCGGCAGTCGTGCTCGCGGGCGAAACGCGCCACCGAGCGTGGGCCGCGCGCCCTGGCATGGTAGGGGCATAGATAGAACTTCGCCTCCGGGATGCCGCACATCTCGGCGGCTTCTTCCACCAGCGCCTGAGCTTCTTCGAGAGTGGTGTAGCCAAAGGCCACCCCGCCGCGGTTGGTCGCCAAGGCAATTTCCAGCCCCGCCGCTTTCAGGTTTGCCAGTTTTTCCACCACCCCCGGGATCGGCTGCTGCTCCCCCAGGTGGTTGGGCGTCACCAGGCGCGGCTGCCGGGCGCGCACCTCCGGCCGGATCTCGGTCAGGGTGCCGTCTATGTCAAAAATAGCCAGTTTATACTGTGCATACTTCGCTTCCATAAATAAAGATACTAACACAGTTTACAGTTAACAGTCTAACAGTTTACAGTCTACAGTTTACAGTTGACAGTTGGCAGCAAGAAAAAATGCCAGAGAAATCATCCCTGGCATCTGTTTTCTGTGAACTGTTGACTACCTACTGTCAGCTGTTGACTACCTACTGTCCACTACCTACTATTTACTCCCCACCGAATTTCCGTTCAGTTGCTCTTTCATTTCATTGCGCTCATAGGCCTGGTACGTCTCGATGATCGTGACCAGGATGCGGTCTGTGTAGCTATTCAGGTTGCGGAACATATCTCCCCAGGCATACGGCGACTGGATTGCCGCCGACTCATAGGCATGGTAAGCCGCCTCCTGCAAAACATCCCGGAAGAATAAAAACGCCTGCACCGCTTCCAGTACGGTCAGCCCGAAGCGGCGGCCGTTGGAGGCATAGTCCACCCCGATCACCCGCGCTTCGGCGGCGGCGGCTTTATCATCCAACACCTGAGACTTGACCAGTCCCTGCACCAGCATTCGCCCGCTCTTGCGGTAAGAAGCGCGCCCGGCCGAATCGATCTTCTGGTACCAACGCTGTTTTTCCAGGTGGGCTTCCGAGATCTGGATGCGCGCATAGCCCAACGCATTCTGGATCAGCCCTTCCGACTCTTCAGGATGCGTGACCCGCTGGGCCTGCATCCACAATTCCATTTCGGTGCGCTTGAAGCGCCGGTGGCCGCCCTGGGTGCGGTGAACGGGCAGCACGCCCTGATCGGCCCAATTACGCACAGTGCTGGGGTGGATCCCCAAAATTTCCGATACTTCCGTCAGTGTTAACCAATTTCCGGGCATATGTTTTACACCTCACTCGCCATTGCAGCGCGTTCCAGGTAGGGCACCTCTTCCGCCTGCTTTCTGAATAACGAAACATCTACTCCCTGCAAGATGACCAAAGAGACAACCAACATCAAAATTTCAAGAATAAAAACAGTGTTATATCCGCTGACGCTGTTGTGGGCTATCATCGTAACGCCTTCACGCACCGCACCGCTCATCAGGTTGCCGGTCAGGCGGGCCAGGGCGCTTGCCATCCCCCACACTCCCATAAACAGCCCTACGCTGCCTACTGTGGTCATATCCAGCATCAGCGACAGGTTGGAAACCGTCGATAGCCCGGTCGCCATCCCCAGCAGTACTACGCCAAGATAAAAGAGCCACAGCAGCTGCA
>QKGK01000566.1 GCA_003250455.1 Chloroflexota bacterium
GCAGATATACGCTACCTGATGGATGGCAAAACAGGCAATATGATCCACAGCACTGTTCCACCACATCAGATCAATCGGGCGACCGTTCATGCAACGGTGAGCGAGTTCTGGTACATTTTGGAAGGGCATGGCGAAATCTGGCGGGACGATGGCAAGCAGAGCGGCGTCACTACGCTGGTACCGGGCATTTCCATTGATATTCCGGTAGGAACATCTTTTCAATACCGGAACGTATCGGATGTGGATTTGAAGTTCATTTGTATTTCCATGCCGCGTTGGCCAGGAGATACGGAGGCTACATTTGTTGAAGGCAAGTGGAAGCCAACCGTTTAATTGGGCTTGTCCACTTTACGGGAGTGGTTAAATCAGTCGATTTTGAGAGCCTTTCAACTACACCTTGTATGCGTCATTCCCGCACGGTTCTAGCGGGAATCCAGTTCCATGCACCTGCATCTATGGATGCCCGCCTACGCGGGCATGACAGGTTAATGACTATTTTGGAAACCCTCGAATAACGAGTGCACCCACCAATTCCACCACTCTCCATTTCGCCAACGCATAACCCGATATCGAAAACTGTGTTTTAATCGACGTTATGAAAGCGATCCGATTTAACCTCACTATCCCCCGGTATGTGGCCGGGAAAATCTTTGCCAAAGTCTATCCGCCGCTGCTGTGGCGGGGACCTTCCTGCACCTCGATGCAGGACGTGCCCGAACCGGCGCTGCCCGGCGCGGAGTGGGTCAAGATCGAAACCAAACTGGCCGGGATCTGCGGGACGGATACAGGCACGATCACCCTGCACACCAGCACCTATTATGAGCCTTTTTCCACTTTTCCCTTCACGCTGGGGCACGAGCAGGTCGGGAGGATCGTGGAAGTCGGCCCGGAAGTGCAGGGCTGGCAGGTGGGCGACCGGGTGTTGGTCGAGCCAAACCTGTGGTGCGCGCCGCGCGGTTTTGCCGAAAAAGACTGGTGCGAATACTGCAAGAAAGGCGAGTACAACCGCTGCACCAACAAAGCCCACGGCAGCCTCTCGCCGGGTTGGGGGATTGGCGGCTGCCAGGAGACCGGCGGCAGCTGGAGCCGGCTTTTCACCGCCCACCAGGCGCAGCTATTCAGGGTGCCGGAAGCAGTCAGCGACGAGAACGCCCTGCTGGTGGAGCCGTTTGCCTGCGGTCTGCATGCCGCCCTGGAGCATATGCCCGCTGACGACGAAACCGTTCTCATCCTGGGGGCAGGGACGATCGGCCTGATGCAGTTGGCCGCCCTGCGGGCTGCGGGGAGCAAGGCGCATATTATTATCACCGCCCGCTACCCCTTCCAGGCCGAGGCAGCAGAACGCCTGGGGGCGGACGAGGTACTGCTCGGCGGGGATGTCTACCAGCAGATCGCCGAACGCAGCGGCGGGCAGGCCTATACGCCGCTGATGGGCAAGCGGGTGCTGGTGGGCGGCGTGGACCAGACCTTTGAGTGTGTGGGCAACGACAGCGCCCTGGACGATGCGCTGCGCCTGACCAGGGCGGGGGGCAAAGTGGTGGTCATGGGGATGCCGGGGTTGGCCAAAGGGGTTGACTGGGCGGTCATCTTTGACAACGAGCTGACCGTGATCGGCAGCTATATCTACGACCACGCCGAACAATGGGAAGGCCGCACCACCTCCACTTTTGAAATTGCCCTGGAGATGATGGCCCGCGGCGACCTGGACATTGGCTGGATGGTCAGCCGCCGCTACCCGCTGGAAGCGTACGACCGCGCCCTGCGCGAGATCGGCGACAAACGCAACCATCCGATCATCAAAGCCGTTTTTTCTTTCTAATTGGGAGGACACCCATGTATAAAAAACTGTTCTGGCTGGGATTGATCCCCCTGCTTTTGTTGGGCTGCCAGTTGAGCAGCGCGGCACAGCCTGCCACACCTGCGGCAGCAGAACTGCCGGAGACGGCGGGGCAGACCTATCCGCTGGGGGATGGCGCCTACTGGGTCTACCAGGGGACAGTGCAGTATTCAGGTGGTGGGGAAACAGTCAATGAAGAAACCCTCCAGTGGCGGGTGGAGGTGACCGAAACAATCTCCCGCTCCAATGTGACCGGCTACCGGATGAGCGGCAGCCTCTACGACCTGGCTTTTTACGCCCCGGGCAAACAGCCCAGCGAGTATGCCATCCTGCAGGTGGGCAGCAGCCGCTTTTATTCCGCCAATCTGGATACGTATGCCCGTCTGGTTGCTGAAGATGACATCCTGGTTGGGCTGGTGCAGGAGCCAAACCTGTTCCTGGCGCTGCCGCTGGAAGCGGGCAGCCGTTTCTGCGAGGCCGAACAGCTCACCCGGCTGGACGAAAGTTACTGCTGGGTGGTCGGCGAGCCAGAGACGGTCTCCCTGGAAGCGGCTGCGGGCGGTGACGTGCTGGCTTACCCGCTGTATTACCGCACCAACCCCGACCAGACGACGGTCTATTTTGCGCCCGGGATCGGGGTGGTGGCGTTCACCTATCATCACAGCGGCTCGACTTCGGATGTGCAAATGGCGCTGGTCGAGTATCAGGCAGCAGAGGCGGCCCCGTGAGAGCGCCCTACCAGGTGATCGTGTTCCCTTACCGGCTGGCCACCGCCGGGAATTACGAGTATGCCATCTTCTTCCGCAAGACCGTGCGCTATGGTGATTTCTGGCAGGCCATCTCCGGGGGCGGCGAGGATGACGAAAAGCCAATCCAGGCGGCGCAGCGCGAGGCGTATGAGGAAGGCGGCATCCCCCTGGATACGCCGCTGCTGGCCCTGGATTCGATGGTGACTCTGCCCGCGCCGCAGGCCGCCGGGATGCTGTGGGGGCCGGAGGTGCTGGTGGTGCCGGAATATGCTTTTGGCGCCGATGTGGGTGCTCACCAGATCGTGCTCTCGGAGGAGCATACCACCTTCCGCTGGGTGGATTATGCCGCCGCCCAAACCCTGCTGCGCTTCGACAGCAACCGCAATGCCCTCTGGGAACTGGATTTCCGGCTGTCGGGAGAAAATAAGCAGATTTAACTGACAGTCTTTACCCACGGTGTGCATCTGTAAATTTATTCCGTCATGACGCCCTCCAACAAGGAAGTGACTAAATTAGTGGGTTTGAGGGTGACTTACCATGTCAGACACGTGTCATTCCCGTACGGTTTTAGCGGGAATCCAGTTAAAAGTCCCTATTTCCATGGATGCCCGCCTGGGCAGGCATGACATTTGAGAGGCTATTTCCTCTGGGGATTACTGAAAGTGAAACCAGAATTATCTTATACCCACCAAAATTACCACTCCCCTCCACTGCCCACCCCTTGACGGCCGCATCCCGCGAAAGTATACTGGGGGCAGAATGACATCCATAAACGGGGAGCTCGGTATTTGCCGGGCTGAGAGGTAGGCCGTAAGCCTACGACCCGCGGACCTGATCCGGGTAATGCCGGCGGAGGGATTGTATCTTTGCTTCAAAACCTCCGGCACCCGACGGAGGTTTTTTGATGCGTGCTGTTATTTTTGCCAACGGAAGTCTCGATAACCCCACCGCTGCCCGCGCCCTGCTGCGCCCGGACGACACCATTATTGCCGCAGATGGAGGCGCCGCCCACTGCAGGACGCTGGGGATCACCCCGGCGCTGATCGTCGGCGACCTCGACTCCCTCAGCCAGGTTGATCAAACTCACTGGGAAAACCAGGGCGTGCAGATCATCCGCCACGACCGGCGTAAGGACGAGACCGACCTGGAGCTGGCCCTGCTCTACGCCCAGGGGCTCGACCGGGAAGAAGCCCTCGTGCTCGGCGCGCTCGGCGGACGCTGGGACCAGACTTTTGCCAACCTCCTGCTGCCTGCCTACCACAACCTGGAATCCCTGCCGGTCACCTTCTGGCACGACGGCCTGTGGATCTATGTGGTGCGCGCTTCCCGCACCATCCGCGGGCACGCCGGGCAGACCGTTTCCCTCATCCCGGTCGGCGGAGATGTCCACGGGGTGAGCACTACCGGGCTGGAATACCCCCTGCAAGGTGAGACGCTCTATTTCGGCGCTACCCGCGGCGTCAGCAATGTGCTGCAAGGCGAAACCGCCACCGTGCAGGTGCAGGACGGGATGCTGCTGTGCTTTGTCTTTGACCAACAACCATAATTACCTGTAATAGAGGTGAATACCGTGAAAAAATTACTCCTCCTCCTGGGGATCACCACCCTGCTGCTGGCCGGATGTGGGACGGCAGAACCAGCGACCACCGGCACTGCCCCCGCCACCCTGACGGTGATGACCCATGACTCCTTTGAAATTTCCGCAGAGGCCCTGGACGCCTTCCAGCAGGCCAACAACGCCACCGTGACCTTCATCCGCTCCGGCGATACCGGCGCAGCCGTCAACGCCGCCGTGCTGGCCGCCGGAAAGCCGATTGCCGACGTCTTCTACGGGGTGGACAACACCTTCCTCAGCCGGGCGCTGGATGCGGACATCTTCGTGCCGTACGACTCCCCGCTGCTGGCCGATATCCCGGACGAATTCAAGCTCGACCCTGAAAACCGCGCCTTGCCCGTGGACTACGGCGATGTCTGCCTGAACTACGACCTGGCCTATTTTGAGGACAGCGGCATCACCGCCCCCACCTCGCTGGAAGACCTGCTGCAACCCGAATATGCCGGGCTGGTAGCCGTGCCCAATCCGGCCAACTCCTCCCCCGGGCTGGCCTTCCTTTTTGCCACCATCGGCCACTTCGGCGAGGATGG
>QKGK01000228.1 GCA_003250455.1 Chloroflexota bacterium
AGAATCAGTATAAGGAGGACGAGCAAGAGTCGTTTTTTCATCAGCAGGGACTATAACCTGTGTAATCTTGCATGTCAATATCCCCTTATGAGGAGTTGATGAGTGTTTTGGAAGAGAGCCGTGGGAGCAGAGTGGGTGGTGCAGCTTAAAATCCAGCGTGGAAACTGGCATGGTTCCTGCAGAATGTTGACTATAATAATCGTGGAACTCGTCCCCCAAAACAGGAGGTGCCATGCGGGAGCAGAAACCCACGTATCGGATCATGGATCTGGAAATATCGGAACGCCCACGGGAGCGGCTGGCCCGTTTAGGGCCGCAAGCGCTTAACAATGCCGAATTGATTGGCATTTTGCTGCGGGTGGGCGTGGAAGGTGAGAATGCAGTGCAGATGGGGCAGCGTATACTGAACAATTTTGGCGGCATCCGCGGCCTGCACCGGGCAACTTTTGACCAGGTGGTGCAGGAACGCGGGATTGGAGAGGCCAAAGCCTCTACGATCAAAGCGGCGATCGAGCTTGGCCGGCGGCTGTCCCTGGAAGCGCCCGAAGACCGCCCAACCATCGGCAGCCCGGCAGATGCCGCTGCGCTGGTGCAGTTCGAGATGGAAGCCCTGGAAAAAGAGCATCTACGGGTGATCCTGCTGGATACCCGCAACCATGTAATGGAGATCTACGAGGTGTACCGGGGCTCTTTGAACGCTTCGGTGGTGCGTGTGGCGGAGGTGTTCACCCCCGCTGTACGGCGCAATGCCGCCTCATTGATCGTGGTGCATAACCATCCCAGCGGTGACCCGACCCCCAGCCCGGAAGACATCAACATCACCAGGGCGTTGGTGCAGGCCGGAAAATTATTGGAAATCGAAGTCCTTGACCATGTCATTATTGGACAGGGACGCTATACCTCGCTGAAAGAGCGAGGGCTTGGGTTTGGTAATTAAGGAAAATATGGCAAGATCACACAACCTTCTGCTCCCCAGGAGCGATTACTTCAAATGGGTGCGGGCTGCACAAAAATATGCCTTGCATTTCGGCGTAGGCATCACCCCGGATCCGGCAAAAGCGGGTGAGAAAGAAGTGGTTTCCGTGGTAGCGCTGCCCAATGGATATCCGCTGGAGGGCGACATCACTGAGTGGCTGGGTGTCCGCTTCCCAGACTTGTTGTTGGATATGATCGAAGTTGGTACCCCGGAAAGACTTTCGGAAGTGTTGGCAGAAAGAGTAGCTTTAGACCAGCCATATCGCACGCTGGTTGGGGAAAAATCCAGCAGTGATGCTGTGACGCGATTTCCCCATGACCGGCTGTATTTGTTCTGGCCTACGGATTACCCCACCATTTTGCAGCCGTTTGGGGCCAATGCAGAGCTGTACGTGCAGTATGGCCTGCCGGGACACGAGGGGATTGATATCCGCGCCCCACACGGCACCAATATCTACGCCTGCGCCGATGGCGAGGTCTATCTGGTGGAGGACGGGC
Source organism: Chloroflexota bacterium (assembly GCA_003250455.1). Taxonomy (GTDB): domain Bacteria; phylum Chloroflexota; class Anaerolineae; order Anaerolineales; family UBA11579; genus UBA11579. The sequence goes on from QKGK01000228.1 coordinate 1,474, forward strand.
ATAACCAACACAATTATGGCGTGCAGGTGCGCATCCGTCATGCGCAGGGCTACCGCACGATCTACGCCCACCTGGATGAGGTGCTGGTCTCAGTTGGCGATCACGTCAACGCGCGCCAGCTGATCGGACGGGCGGATTCCACCGGGAACTCGACCGGAAACCATCTGCACCTGACCCTGAAAAAAGATAATGCCACCGCCGAAAGCATCACCGATTATCCGCTGGACATCATTGACCCCACGCCGTACCTGGTCTACAAGCACCAGGAAGCCGCGGTGCTGGCAGCCCTGGGGATAACGAAAGATACCGGTTCCCTGGATAGTTATCCATGGACACAGCCCTGCCTGGTGGGGGTCAACAGCCGGGAGGGCGGCTCGATGCAGGAAGTGGATTATCGGATTATTACGGATGCAAACATCGAGGCGGTTAAAATCTCTGCCCAGACGCCTGCTGCCACGATCACACAGCTGCGCCGCATCAACCCGGATATGTTCATCCTGGCGGGGATGCAGCCGTCCGATCCAGCGGCAGTGCTTTCTCCGCAGGCATGGGTGAACGAACTGCACAGCGCCTTCCTCACTTTTTACAACCTGGGCATCCGCTATTTTCAGATCCATGAAATGCCCAACCTGGGGCAGTTTGGCTGGCGCAAGTCGTGGTCATCGGGTGAGAGCTTTGGCAACTGGTGGCTGCGGGTTGCAGATATCCTCAAGCGGGATTTCCCGGAAGCGCGCCTGGGGTTTCCCGGGGTATCGTCTGGCGGGCACGTGCCTGGTCAGCGTCTGGATGCAGGCGTATTTTTGGATGGAGCGGATCGGGCCATGTTCCAGGCGGACTGGTTGGGGGTGAACTGCTTTTGGAACAGCGAAGCAGAAATGAACACCAGTACACACGGCAGGTTTTACGAATTTTTGCGGGAACGGTATCCCAATAAGCTGCTGTTCATCACCGGATTCGGCAATACCAACGCCTATACCAACCCGGTGGTGAAAGGCCGGGAGTATGTGAAGTATTACCAGCAACTGCGCACAACACCTGGGGTCGGCGCAGCCTTTGCTCAGGTGATCTCCTCGGCAAGCCGTTACCCATCGATGGTATGGCGCTCAGAAGCCGGGGTTGCAAATGCGATTGCCGCGCAAGTGGGGAGACGCGAAATATAAAGGGGGAAGGTCAGGCTGTCCAGCGCACCTCAAATTCGGAAAATTCTCCCGTAGCGGGAAGCCAGTCCGTATCGATTTTGGTTACCCCCGAAGGACCAGGGCCGCGCTGTAAATCCCGTAGAAACAATTCCAATTGATGTCGTTCGCCTTCGGCAACCGTTTCCACGGTGCCGTTGAAGCGGTTGCGCACCCATCCAACCAGTCCAATACGTTTGGCGCTGTTAAAGGTATAGGCGCGGAACCCCACGCCCTGTACCCGCCCGTGGACGGTGGCGTGCAGTCTGACAGGTGAACTGGATTCATCCATAGTCAATCCTTTGTTGGGTTAGTTGTTGGCAGGATTGGTGGCGTTTGGATTTTTACGGTTGTTTTGCAGAATGATGACCCCGGTTGGCAGCGCCAGCAGCAATACCAGCAACACCAGCCAGGCGGCAGCTTCGGTGCTTAATCCGTTTGCCTGGGTGGTGTCCAGGGTGGCAGTTTCCCAGTTTGCTTGCAGGGTTTGCAGGTCAGTCCCTAGTGCGGTACTTACACCGTTTTCGCAGGTATGGCCGGAAGTGTAGGCTTCAAGCAGGGATTCCAGGCCGATCTTGCCGTAATTGGTGAACAGGTAGCGGGTGAAAGAATCCACCTGGGCGTAAGCCAGGGCGGCCTGGTCGGAGGATGTTGGGAAGCTCTGGCACAGTTTTTCAAAAGGGATGATCTCCTGGTTATCCCAACCCGCCTGCAAAATCGGTTGATATTCGCTGCTGGTATGCTGCTCAGCCAGGGATGCCAGCCCCTCACTAAACCATGAGGGAAGGTTGGCGTAGTTTTCCTGCATCGCAAGGTATAGCTGAACATGGACGATCTCGTGTGGAATCTGCCGCTTCACCTCGAGGGCCTGGTCGAACCCCGCAGGAATGGAGGCCAGGATGATGCCTTCTATCGGATCGGCGTGGCCGCCCACCCAGCGGGCGTTGGTCAGGTCGAGGGCGCTTTGTAATGCAGATGTGGTCGGGTACAGGTAGATCCTCAGGGTCTCCGGGGTGGGGAGATCAATATATTGGTTGAATTGATCAAAATGGTTGTAGATGGCATCTTTCACCGACTGACCAAAAGCCAGGTCTCCCTCCACCCAATAAACACTGTATCCATCGGCATCATCCAGGGACTGCCAGGTATAGCGGTTGTCGGCATAGGTAAAAGTGGCTTTCTCACTTTGGATTTGTGTGCCGTTTTCAGTGGAAGCTGTGAACCAATATTCGATCATCGTGAAGGGGGCAAAATGGTCTTTGGCTTCGATCTCATAGGTTTTGGAAATGTTGCCGAAGAGGTCAGCATCCACTTCCAGCACGATGCTGCTTCCACCTTCTGGCTGCCTGAGGGTCAGGTTGATGGCATCCACCGGATTCTCTGTGGTGATGGTAGCAGAAAAGGTGAAGGATTCTCCAAACTGGTATTCCACGCCCAGATCGCTGAAGGCGGTGCTATTTTCCGTTTGTGCCCTGGATGAAAGGGCAATGAAGAAAAAAGCAAACAGCGTTAGCGCGGTGACGTGAAATAACCGGCGAAACATTGAAATCATCCTCCTCCCAGGTATGCAATCAGCGGGGTGAGCGTGAAGGGGCTTACCAGGGTGGTGACGGTGATAATTGCCGAGACCAACGCCGGGGAAGCATCAAATTCGGTTGCCAGAATGGTGGTCATGACTGCTGTAGGCGTGGATGCTTCGGTCACACTGGCTTGCAAAGCCGGCCCTTCCAGTTTGAACGGGACACTTAATGCGATGGCGATCAAGGGGGCGATCAGCATGCGGGTGACAGTGGCGATGGCAATGCTGCGCTTGTATTCCCCAAAATTGACCTCTCCCAATTGCATTCCCAAAAGCAGCAGCATGGCAGGAATGGCGGCGTTTCCCAATAGGGTGACCGAGCGTTCCAGCGGTACCGGCAGCTGCCATGCGGTTTGTTGGAAGATCACAGCAAGTACCAGGGCATACAAGGTGGGGTATTTCAATAAATTGAGCAGGGAATCTTTCAGGTTTGCTTCTCCCATGGAAGCAATTGCCACTCCTAAAGTGTAGACCAGCAATGAGGAAGTGACATAGTATATGCTGGCATAAGACAGTGCCTCCTCGCCGAAGGCAAATTGATTCAATGAGAGGCCGTAATTGCCTGCATTCGTGAGCAAGGCAGTTAGCACAATGGCGATGGTCACTTTTCGATCCAATTTAAACAATCTTGCCAGGATGAAACCGGTCAGCCCGGCCAGTATGTTGACGGTCAGGGCGAATCCGATGATCAGCAGAATTGAATCCCGGTCGAGCTTGCTGTTTGCCACCAGGATAAAGACCAGTGCCGGGCTAAAAAGGTAAAATGTGATCCGGGAAATAGGTTTGGGATCGAGATGCTGGGTCTTTGCCAGCAGAAAACCCAGTCCAGCAACGATCATGATGGGGAATATGTTGGCGCTGAATAATGTCAGTAGGTTTTGCACGATTATTCTTCCAGGTCTTCCTCATCTTCCTCACCGATCATCAATTCAAGGTCCTCTTCTGAAAGGTTCAGGAAGTCAAATTCCAGGGCGGCATCCGAAACATCGAGGTTATCCAATGCTTCTTCGAGGAAATCCATTTCTTCTTCATCTTTACTGATCTTCAACAATTCTTCCAATGCAGCGCGGGCATCCATCCCGCCGATCTCAGAAAGTGACCAGATAGCTGCCTGGCGCACATCATCTTCCGGGTCGTCAATCATTTGCAGGAGGTGCGGGACAGTCTCCTGAGCAGCCAGCAGGCCGGCAGCCTGGGCAGCTTCCAGGCGGATTTGGCTGCTTTCGTGGGATAGGTTTTCAATTACCTGGGGCACCCATTGGTTGTGGGCAGAGCGGCCAATCGCAATCATGGCACTGAGGAGCCAGTCTTCCCGGTTTTTGGAATATGCTTCTTCAATGAGCGCTGAAACCCGGTGATCCGTCGCGAATCCAACCGCTTCCAATGCTTTTCGGCGAATTGCTTCGGGCTGGCTGCCGGAAACAGTTTCGATCAGCAAGTTTTTAATTTCTTCATAGAGCGATTCTTTGATCTCTTCCATTTCACCGAGGTAGATGTATTTCCCCAATCCGCTGGCAGCCTGGGCGCGTACATCGTTATCCGGATCGGTTTGCAATATTTGCATGAAGACTTTACCTAATGCGGGTTCTTCGTTTTCCCATAACCCGCGGATGGAGATCAAACGGCAGTGGGGGGTTGTGTCCTGCAAGCCCAACTTGAAGACCTCATCAAAATCCACCAGGTAGTTGCCATCGGCCAGGGATTCCAGGTCTTCCAGCAGACGCTGCCGCCGGACGGAAGGGATTTGCGGCCAGGTTTCTGCCATTTGCTCTAGTTCCGAACCTTCCAGGTCAGAAAGCCGGTAAAGCAGCTTGGGCGGGAAGGTGGCTTCCATATCCAGCAGGGCAGAGATTACTTCTCCAAAGGGGGCTACTTTTTCGGGAGTGTCATTTTCAAAATCCATGTGCTTCTCCAGCCTTTACGGCGTTGGGGTCATTGTCAGATCGATTAAATCTATCGCCGGATTGACAAAATCCTGCACGTTGACATACACCATCAGCAGCATCGCGAGACCGAAACTGACCATGTTCAGCACATAGTAAACGTTCATGGGGACCCGGCGCTTGAACAGCAGTTCCGGCAGGGCCAGCAGGATTTTCCCGCCATCGAAGAAGGGGATCGGCAGCAGGTTGATCACGCCCAGGGAGAACGAAACTGAGGCGATGAACCACAGCGTATTGGAACCGGCAGCGACATCCGATTGGGTGGCATCCATATCCTGGGCGAGCTGGTAGCCATCGAACATGCCTTTCAGCCCGACCAGCCGGAAGGGGACATTGGCAATCTGCTGCACCTGATAGACCAGAAAAGAAACGCTCTCCTGAACCGATTGGCCAATGGTTAGAGGTGAGAACAGCGAAATTCCAACCGGCCCTTCGACCAGCGGGTCATAATCCACCCGTGGTACCAGGGTGGTCGAACTGGTCTGGCCATCTCGTTGGAAGGTGACCTGGATTTCGACGCCCTTATTTTCGGCGATGATCGATTGTATCTGTTCGATGGTGGTAATTTCGGTTCCGTTGATGGCTGTAATATAATCTTCGGGGAGCAGACCTGCCTCAGCAGCAGGGGAATTGTCATCTACCCCCACGATGAGGACATGTTCGAGTTTGTTGCCGATCTGGTAGTAGGCGAATGCCAACAGCAGGATAGCGGCGACAATATTGGTAAACGACCCGGCCAGCAGCATGAAAATGCGCTTCCAGGGTGTGGCGGCCAGCATTGCGTCCGGAATTTCCTGATCTCCCGGGCGTTCTGTGGGACGGACAAACCCCCCAAAGGGCAGCCAGTTGAGCGTGAATTCCGTCCCTCCGGCTTTGAAAAGGGTCATAATACGGGGAGGAAAACCGATTCCAAATTCCTGAACCGGGATACCGACAATTTTAGCTGCAAGAAAATGTCCTAGCTCGTGGATCAGGATCAGCGAGGCAAGGACAAAGACAAACTCAAGAACTGGAAGCATGTAGTTTCTCCAAAAACACCATGGTGGTTGTTCCACCAACTTGTAAGAAAAGGTTACTTATTCCTGATTCAAACGAAGGTGGTGAAATCTTCCATAGATTATAACTGTTTCTGATAGGGTTAGTGTAGATAAGGCGTTAATATTTTCTTAGAGACCAGTGGGTTTATTCCACCAAATGGGCTGGTCCGCCGCAGGTAGCTTGCAAGACTTGAAGCACTCCAGGGATCTCCTTCAGGCGCTGTGCAGTCTGCTGCTGAAAGCCTTCCGGGCAAATGACATGGACGTTGGGACCGGCATCAATGGTGTAGGCTGCCGGGAACCCGCTTTTTCGCCATGCCTGCACCGCAGACATGACGGCCAGGGTGGCGGGCTGCCAGTACATCAACGGGGGCGTGGAGGTTTGCATCACGGCGTGCATCATGTTGGAGTCCAGTTCGATGATCTCTGCAAATGTGGAAAAATCTTTCTCCAGGATGGCGCGGCGGCAAATCTCCAGCCTGCGTGGGGCATCCTGCACCCGGACGGATTGGAACGGGCTGGTATCCGCCAGGGTATGTCCGCCGGTAGAGCCGACTGCTTTGTGTGCCTGGCTGACCACTGCAACACAATCGGCCAGCGGCCAGCTTTCCAGTGGGGCAAAGGTTCGGGCAAAAGAGGTCTCGTGCGAGTCGCCGGGGAGCCATTCGACAAAGCCGCCAGGGACGGAGCGGCTGGCAGAACCGGAACCGGTGCGCGCCAAAATGGAAAGCTCTTTTTCTTCCAGGTTCAGCCCTGCGGCCGAGCTGGATGCCAGGGCGAGGGCAGCAAATGCCGCAGCGGAAGATGCGATTCCGGAGCCGGTGGGGAAGTTGTTCCCGCTGACTACCCGGGCATAAGTGGAGATGCCTGCCATATCCCTCACGCGCGCCAGCATCTGGGAGACTCTCTCTAATCCGGGACCGGTCACCGGATTTTCGTTGAGGGTTAGAGTATCACTGTCCAGGGTCGTATCAAAGGTGACGGTGGTTTTCGTTTCCAGCCCGCTCAGGTTCATGGAGATAGATCCATTGGCAGGGATGCGCAGCGCGTGATCCCGGTTCCCCCAGTATTTGATAAATGCGATGTTAGGATGGGCGATGGCTGTGGCGGATTTCGTCATGGGTGTAGTTTACCACGGACATCTAATTGGTCCATAACCCTTCTTTTGGAATCAATATCTGTAATATTGATTCCTTCAATAATAGCTCCAGCTAAATATTCAAGTTTAATAATACTTTCATTGGAAAATGAGTTGGCTTCGATTTCATTGGGGATATTTTCCTACATACAATACTGATCTTGTTTTATCGATTTGATCATTTCTTTTTGGAACTCAACCTATATTGCAGGAGTAATCAAGTTGGAAAACTACGTGCTGTTAAGGGAGCCTTAATGGTCTGATTAGGTGTGTGTAAAGACCCTCGTCCCATCTTCAATTACCATTATTAATTAATTGTAAGACTTATATGATTACTGGAGGTATCAGAATGAGCAAATACGGAAATCCGATAATTGGAATTGATCATTTGTCTACGCTATCAAACAAATCTGAAAGCTTCCGATCTGTTTATCAGCTCCAGTTTAATTCTCTCCCCGACACAGTTTTTATAGAAGGACCTTTGTTTCTGAATTTATCCGAAAATCACCCAGATGCGGTTGTGGAAGAAAATACAGATTTCCTGTTTTCAAATCAGCTGAAACCCCCTTTCGAAAAGGAAGTTTAATTATGAGAGTAAAAGATTACCAGCTTGGGATGATTGGCCTTGGGGTGATGGGACGAAATATGGTGTTGAATATGGGGGATCATGGGTATTCCGTTGCTGGTTATGATAAAAATGAAGAAATGGTTAACCAGCTTAATCTCGAAGCGGGTACGCGCCATATAGCGGGGGTCAACGACCTTAAAAATTTCATCCATTTGCTGGATACTCCCCGGACTATAATCCTGATGGTCCCAGCCGGCAAAGTGGTGGATGCGATCATCCATGAATTGTTGGATTACCTGGATCCCGGTGATTTGATCGTAGATGGCGGAAATTCCCATTTTTCTGATACCGAACGGCGTGAAAAAGAATTGAATGAACATGGAATTCATTATCTTGGCGTTGGTATTTCCGGTGGTGAGGAAGGGGCACGCCATGGACCCTCCATTATGCCCGGAGGTTCGCATAGAGCCTATAAACAGGTGGAACCCGTTTTTAATGCCGTTGCAGCACATGTTGAAGGGGAACCATGCGTAACGTATCTTGGGCCAAAAGGAGCAGGGCACTATGTCAAGATGGTTCATAATGGGATCGAATATGGCTTGATGCAGCTGATTGCAGAATCCTATGACCTATTGAAGCGTGGATTGCGGCTGGAAGAGACGGAGATCCAGCAGGTCTTTTCCGGTTGGAACCAGCTGGAGTTGAATAGTTATTTGATTGAAATAACCGGGAATATCTTTTCTGAATACAAACAAACAGCAGAAAAGCCGCTTGTAGAGTTGATCCTGGATGAGGCGGAACAAAATGGCACAGGGGCGTGGACTTCACAGTCTGCTTTGGATTTGTTAACCCCAGTTCCGGGGATCACGGCGGCGGTGGAAATGCGGAATTTGTCCGTTTTGAAATCTCAGCGTGAAAAAGCAAATAAAATCCTTGGAGACCCAATTGGTGAATTTGCAGGAGACAAGACCCATTTTGTGGATACGCTCCGAATGGCACTGTATGCCGGCATGATTCTTACATTTGCCCAAGGGTTTGCCTTGCTGCATTCTGCATCTGAAGAACTTGAATATCATTTTGATCTAGCCGGGATTGCCCGGATATGGCGGGGAGGATGTATCATTCGAGCGGCCATTCTCAATGAGATTGGAATTGCTTTTGACCACCAACCAGACCTTGTCAATATTATGGTTGACCCGATTTTTAGTAGAGATCTGGTGCGGTTACGCGAGAGCCTGGAAATGGTAGTTTGCTCGGCTGCTCAATTAAGCATTCCCGTGCCTGGGTTTATGGCATCTTTGGCATATTTCGATGGCTACCGGAGCGGCTGGCTGCCTGCCAACTTGATCCAGGCCCAGCGGGATTATTTTGGTGCCCATCGATATGAGCGGATTGATAAAGAAGGTACATTTCACCATGAATGGGCACTCGAATGAGAGGCTTTGATGAATTCAAAACAACCTGAAGCGAGCATTTTGACGATCTTTGGTGCAGGTGGAGACCTCTCCTGGCGAAAATTGGTTCCTGCATTGTTCAATCTATATCTGGAAGAATGGCTCCCAGAGCGATTTTACATTCTGGGTGTGGATCTGAAATCCATGACCAAGGAGGAATTTGCATCCCATTTGCGTGAGGGGGTTGATAATTTTTCTCGAAGAGGAAAACCGCAAGACAAGGAATGGGAGGGGTTTTCGGGAAAAATTGGTTACCTGCCAGCAGATTTTACGGATGCCAAGGCTTATGCAGCTTTAGGGAAAAAGATTGAGGAAATTGAAAAGGACTGGGATGTGACCGCCAATCATATTTATTATCAGGCTACTCCGCCCAGCTTGGTTGAGCCGATTGTAGAAAATCTGGGTTCTGCCGGTCTGATCCAGGACAAAATTCGAACCAGAATGGTTTTTGAGAAACCTTTCGGGCATAACCTCGAATCTGCGAGGCAATTGAACGATATGATCACCAGCAATCTGGATGAAAGTCAGATTTTCAGGATCGACCACTTTTTGGGTAAAGAAACTGTCCAGAATATCCTTGCATTTCGATTCGGGAATGCCTTGTTCGAGCCTGTTTGGGATCAACGTTATATTGATCATGTTCAAATCACTGTCGCGGAAACCTTGGGGGTTGAACATCGCGGAAAATATTATGAGCATGCCGGTGCGCTGCGGGATATGGTTCAAAACCATCTGATGCAGATATTATGTATGGTGACAATGGAGCCTCCGGTCTCGTTTTCTGATGAGGAGATCCGTAATAAGAAAGTGGACGTCCTCAATGCTGTGCATCCCATCCCAGATGACCAGATAAACAAATTTGCGGTAAGAGGACAGTATGATGCAGGGATGATCAGGGGCGATGAGGTGGTTGCGTATCGTCAGGAACTAGACGTAAAGCCTGATTCTTCCACTGAGAGTTTTGTGGCTCTCAAACTATTGATCGATAACTGGCGCTGGCAGGGTGTACCGTTTTATTTGAGAACCGGTAAGCGCATGCCAGATGATATTTCGGAAGTTATCATCCAGTTTAAACCTGTTCCGCATCAGACTTTCCCAGCCTCCGCTTTGGAAGACTGGCAGCCCAACCGTTTAATCATTAATATTCAACCTCATGAGGGAATTCAACTCAGCATCCAGGCAAAACAACCCGGGCAGGATTTCCGTTTGGGGACAGTCGATATGCACTTTACCTATAAAGAAGCCTTCAAATCCTCTCCACCCGAACCATATGAAACACTTCTGCTGGATGTCTTGCTTGGGGATGCGACCTTATTTATGCGGGCAGACCAGGTGGAAGCAGCCTGGCGTGTTTTGGCACCGGTCCTTTCTGAATGGGAAAATACACCGCCGTCTGATTTTCCAAACTATCAGGCGGGTGCTTGGGGGCCAAAAGCTGCTGATCAATTAATAGAAAATGATGGCAGGAAATGGGTTGTTCCACATTGTGCCGAAATAGAATAGCGATGTAGAATTAATTGAATTGATAGGATCAGGGAGTCAAAAGCGAAACGAAAATGGACCGGATTGTATTATTACGACATGGTGAAAGCCTTTGGAATAATGAAGGAAAATTTACAGGTTGGACGGATGTTGACCTTACTGAAAAGGGGGTGAATGAGGCCAGGAAAGCAGGACATCTATTGAAGGCAGCCGGGTTGATATTTGACCAGGTGCACACTTCGTATTTAAAACGTGCGATTCGAACCATGTGGATTGTTCTGGATGAAATGGACCAAATGTGGATCCCTCAATATTTCAGCTGGCGATTAAATGAAAGACATTATGGTGCTCTCCAGGGACTGAATAAAACGGTGACGGCAGAGGAATATGGTGAAAAGCAAGTTCATCAGTGGCGCCGCAGTTTTGCCACGCGACCACCAGCACTTGCACGTGAGGATGCCCGTCATCCCAGGTTTGATCCGCGCTATTCCAAATTGTCTCCAGAGGAACTGCCTGCAACAGAATCCCTTGAGGATACGCTCAAGCGGGTGATGCCGTACTGGCATGAGACGATCATCCCGGCAATTGGGCAGGAGAAAGCACTTCTGGTTGTAGCCCATGGAAACAGCTTGCGGGCGATCGTGAAATATCTGGATAAGATTTCAGACCAGGACATTCCTGATCTGAATATTCCCACCGGATATCCGCTGGTATATGAGCTGGACCAGCAGCATCATGCGTTGACACACTATTACCTGGGAGACCAGGCAGAGATAGAAGAGGCGGCAACCAAAGTTGCCGATCAATCAAAAATCCAATGAACTGAAGGGAAAAGAAATGAAAAAATTCTTATTGATCGCTGTTATTGTTGGGGTGGTTGGATTTGTGCTGATCCAATTTATTCCTTATGGACATGACCATACCAATCCGCCTGTGGTCAATGAGCCTAACTGGCCGGATACACAAACGCGTAATCTTGTGGCTGGCGCTTGCTATGACTGTCACAGCAACGAAACGAATTATCCCTGGTACAGCTATGTTGCCCCGGTATCCTGGTTGACAGAACATGATAAACAGGATGGGCGGGAGCATCTCAATTTCTCTGAGTGGACAAATTCGCAGCATGATGTTAACGAGATCGCTGAAGTGGTCAGCTCTGGAGAGATGCCAATGCCTATATATGCGGTCATGCATAAAAGCGCACAGCTGACCGATGTGCAGCGGCAGATGCTCATCGATGGTATAAAAGCCACTTTGAACACCCCGTAATTATTTCTTGCCATTACCATTATTTTGAAAAAAGTTTTTAGACATCTGAATCCTCCTGAATGAAAATTGTTCAGGGGTGTTCAGATTTAAAAAACCTTGCGGGCTCGGCGTGTTTTGTGAATTAATTCTTATAAGGTGAGCTTAAGGGAAATTTATGTCATGGATAAAGATTAGGTAATTGGAAAGGATTATGATTGGAGTATATAAAACATTAAAGAGGTAAATATGGACATTCCAATTAAGGCTTTAGTCACTTGTCAGGGAAAAGAGTGTGGGAAAACGGTTTGTGTGATCGTGAACCCATGCAGCAATGAGCTTACTCATGTGGTGGTGGAAGATAATGCATTCCCTTACCAGAAGCGTATCGTACAGGTGGAAATGGTAAGAGGCTCAAATCCGAAGTCAATTCAGCTATCATGCAGTAAAAAAGAGTTATTACAGATGGAAAATTTCGTGGAGCATCATTACATTCCAGCAGAAAATACCTTTGGGGTTTTTCCTATAAAACATAAAATTTACATTCCTTTTAGCGAATACAGCAATGATGTCGCAGATGTTACCCGAGAACGCGTTCCGGAGGGCGGGATAGCTTTCCATCCTGGCACCTTGATTGAGGCTACTGATGGAAAGGTGGGGCAGGTAAATGAATTCCTGGTAGATCCAGCAAGTGAGCATATCACCCACCTGGTGATGAAAGAAGGACACTTCTGGCACAAGAAGGAAATTGCTATTCCTGCTTCTGTGATTGATCGGGTAGAAAATGATGTGGTGAGATTAAAGATCAGTAAAACAGAATTAGAATCTTTTCCATCCATGGAATCTCTGATGGAGAGAAACCCCAGCTAATAAGCTGGGGTTTCTCTTTACTAAATATTAATTAAAAACTCCCAAAATAACATTGCTTACGGTTTTCGAAGATATCGCTGAACTGTTTGTTCTGGGGTATCGAAAACTTTACCGTCTATCAGCGAGCGTAGGAGCTTTACATATTCAGCGTGAGCCCAAACCAATGGCATAGCAGAACCAGATGGCTTTCCGAAAAACAGCTCAAGCTCGGGGATATCCTCAGAATCCCAGATCTGTTCGGGTAATAAGCCACCCTCACTGGAGAACTGCGACATAGTATGCAGCAAACTCATCGCAGTCTTTTTATGCCCTGCTGCAAGTTCGTAATGGGCGCGTTCACCGGTCAGTAAAGGCCACGCCCGTCCAATACCGGTTCCATCAAAAGGATCTCCATTTTCATGTTCCCCATATCCGTCATGGTTATATCGATGCCATGCCGGACCATATGGCGTTTTTACCTCCAGAAGTGAATCAATGACCTTAATCGTGTTGATGATCCGAGGATCGTCTGCAGCACGCAAGCCAAAACGCACCAGCGCGAGGGCGTCCGGGCTGACGATCTGGCTGGCGGGAGCAGTATTTTCTCCTGGTGCCCGATTTTTGATTGGGACATACCCTTTTGCAGGGGAGCTGGCTTCTGCTTCATCTATTGGTGCGACTCGGACATAATAGCCTTCCACACCTATCTGTTTTGCCAAATCTGTATCGGTGACATAGATCCATTGTTCAATGCTGTCGTTCCATGAATCGGCCGTTACTCGATATTCCTTGGCTTTATTAGGGAGCCCAGCCTGTTCTGCGAAATCAGCAGCAGTTAATAGGGCGGCAATTTCTGTTGCCAGGGTAAAAGGAGAATAGCCGGAATCTTCCTCCCAACGGTCTTGCTGGGTGACAGGACCATGATGCAGTAAAAAATTGGCAGCATTGAATATCATTGGCCAGTAGCGTACTATTTCTTTATTATGGATGGCTTTTTCCCGCTGAGCCAGATTGACCAACAGGATTGGCAAGGCAGTTTCGTCCATTTGAACCCCATTCCAGTAAGGTCTTCCATCCAGCCACATATTTTGAGGCCAATGTCCATCGGCTTCCTGGGTGACCTGTAAATAGTTCAGTACCCGCCGAACATCCTGACCGGCCCCGGCTGCAAGTAACCCGCCTGCGCTTTCTACCAGGTCACGCGGCCAGGCAACATGATAACCGCCTAGGTCATCATCTCCTTTACTGCTACCCCAGGGTATGGAGAGGCTGGCGATCAGCCCACCTGGGAATCGTTTGGCCTCATGGGTCCTTAACACTGCTGTGCTGACGCGGTATAAGGATTGAGGTGATTTCGTTTCAGCGGTATCCAAACCTTTTAGGGATTGTTGCCAATTTTTCCATTGGTGGACATATTGCTCCCGGGCGAAATCAAACCCATCCTGCAAACTAGCCAATGCCCGCTGTCCGGCTTCCTCGGGGGTGATACCAAATCCTAATGAGAGCACAAAGTTACCTGCGGTTGCAGAAATATCCAGTTCACCGGTGAGTGCGATGTTGCCGTTCGGGGCATTTTGATATTCCCATTCCATGGTTTTATGTTGAGAGATATCTTGCCATCCATCGGAAAAACCTACATAGCCCACCGATCGCTTTAGCCAGGGGATAGAACTTGCCAGCGCCAAAGAAAAATCGTCCCGTTGAGCGAAGATCATGGGGACACCTTTATACTCCCCAACCCATCCGGAGTTGTTTCCCCCCTGATTCCCTAAATGGGGCGCTAATAATGCGTATAGATGGTAATCCTTCAGGTCACCTTTCAATGGGTTAAATTTGATCGATTGTAATATGACATCCCGCTGCGGATCAGCCAGAATATCCTTTTCAATTCGAAATCGCTCCTGCGTACATGTATTGGTTAAGTGATATGCAGGAACGCCATCCGCAAGCATATTTGACCGGGAATGGGTATTGCGTTTTTCTTCGGAGAAAAAATCCTTGCCGTCAGATACCAGCAGTTCAAAGTCCCTGATACAAGCCAGGTCAACCCTGGGGTAATACACCTCATTCAAAATTCCGTGGCTTACTGTGAACCAGACATGGCTGGTGTTATTGAGCGCAGTGCCAATTCCGCTTTTATTACTTGAGGTCCAGCGGGCTGGAATTCCGGGAGAACCTGGAGCCTGATCGTTTGTTGATGTTGCCATTTGAACCCCTTTGTTTATCATGGATAATTGTAAAAATATCTTACTAAATGTCCTGGGAGTTTGTCTTTATCTCAATTGTAAGATTAGTTTAAGTGGAACTTATCTGACATAAGGTGCTCTTAAGCCATCGTTGAACTCCCCGTAAAGACAGTGAAAATAGGACAGGTTATAGTGGCGTTGTTAACCGTCTTTCCAAATCAGGCGGGTTAAAAAGCAGGAGAATTATGGCAGACACGCTACTATACAGCAGAATTCAATTCGCCCTTTCTATTTCGTTCCACTATCTTTATCCTCAACTCACCATGGGATTGGCTTTGTTCATCCTCTACTTTAAGACCCGGTACCTCCTCTCCGGGGATGAAAAATATGGTGACAGTGCCAATTTCTGGATAAGAATCCTGGCGATTACTTTCGTGTTTGGCGTTGTTACCGGTTTACCTATGGAATTTCAATTTGGTACCAATTGGGCAAGGTTTTCGGAATTTGCGGGAGGAGTAATTGGGCAGACCCTGGCGATGGAAGGCATCTTTTCCTTCTTCCTGGAATCCACTTTTATAGGGATATTGATATTTGGCAAAGACAAATTCAGTCCCAAGGTGCATTGGATTTCTGCTTTGATGGTGTTCCTCGGTTCCTGGCTTTCCGCTTACTTCATTTTGGCGACGAATGCTTGGATGCAGCATCCGGTTGCTTATACCGCTGCGGCAGACGGCAGCGTATATGTTAATGATCTATTTGGGATGCTCACAAATCCATGGTTGCTGTGGCAGTTCCTGCATAACCAGTCCGCATCCATCATTACCAGTACATTTGTGATGGCAGGGGTTGGCGCCTACTATTTGCTCTCTGATAAGCATGTGAATCTGGCAAAACTGTTCATGCGGACGGCGTTGGTAGGAGCGATCATTGCAAGCGTATTCCAGATCTTCCCTTCGGGTGATGGCGAATCCCGGCAGGTGTTCGCCTACCAGCTTTCCAAAGGAGCAGCGATGGAAGGCTTGTTCAAAACTGAGCGAGGGGCAGGGATCGCAATATTTGGGCAGCCGAATATGCAAACCGAAACGCTGGACAACCCGATCATTATTCCGGATGCGGCCAGTTTGCTGCTTTATCACCATATGCTGTCGACCGTGAAGGGACTGGATGCGGTTCCTAAATCA